>WLNV01000203.1 GCA_009699615.1 Actinomycetota bacterium | reverse complement strand
GCGGGCTGGGGATCTTCAACCGCCTCTTCGAGCACACGATTGAGCGCGCCCGCGCTGTCGAGGTAGAGGCGGTCTACGCACGTGCGGTTACAGCCCACCCCTACAGCCAGCGCGCCGAGCACTCACGTGGCTACCGCGAGACCGCACTGATGCTCGGTTCGGTGCCGCAGGGCAAGGATGAGACCGGCCAGCCGACGCCGCGGGCCGCCTCGCTGCTGACCTTCCTGCCGCTCGAGCGCGAACCACGAGCGGTGAGCTTCCCTGAGCGGTACGCCGGGCCACTTGAAGCTGCCTACGCCAATCTGGAGCTGGAGACGGTTGAGGCCGACCGCGAGCGAGCGCTCGGCGAACTGGACGATCGCCCGGCAGCGAAGATTGAGCGCGACGAGCAGCGCCGGAGCTCTCTGATCACCGTCAGCCGCTGGGGCGAGGAGGGCCGCGCAGGGATGGTCGATGCCGTCCGCTCCGCCGTTCACCACCACGATGACGTCGTCTACTGCGACCTTGATCTTGAGACGCTCAGTTCGGCCGACTTGGACGAGGCGATTCAGCAGCTGCGCGAGTTCGATTTCTTCTACTGCGGCCTCGCGCTCTGCGCTTCGGCCGGTCACGACCATCTGCGGCTGCAGGCGCTGATGAGCGATGACATTCAACTTGATGGGATCGTGCTCGATTCCGACTACGCGCAGCAGCTCCGCGAAACGATCTTCGCCGACCGCGCTCCATCCAGCCGAGTCTGAGCAGCCGCCTCCCCGGCTGAATCCCTACGGCTCCGCTAAGTGAGCTGGCTCGCCGGCTCCGCCTCTGCTGCGTGCTCAGCCTCGAGGACTGCGTTAACGGGCCCGGAGCGCATCAGTGCGAAAGCCCCGGCGATCGTAAGCAGCAGCGAGCCAAGCAGCAGTGCAGCCATTGCCATGTCCGTCGGCCAGTGCTCGCCGCCGATGATCGGCGCCAGCACAATCGGCAGCCCAAGTTCGATCACGAAGATGATCGGCGCCACGCGGGCGACGGTGCGAACCTGCAGCGCGCCCTGCTCGCTGTTGAGGCCGAGCACTGCGATCAGCCCTGCTGCTGCTCCCCAAAGCAGCAGCGAAATCCACGCGCTGGCGAGCAACGAGTCGGCGATGATCTTCATCAGAAAGGCGGTCAGCGCAAAGGCAGTACCGGCTGCGACGACCATCACGCCGCTCGGGATCTTGCGGCGCAGCAGGTAAGGAGTGAGCGCAAGCAGCGTCAGCGGCCCCAAGACGAGGACCAGCGAAAGCGTTCCAGCATTGTCAGGCGAGTGCTCGGGCCCGCTGAGAGCAACGCCGAGTACGCCAATGAAGATCGCACCGACGCTCGCGATCTCGTGCCAGCCGACCTTCTCGCCGAGCATCCGCTGGCCGGCAATTAGGAGCACGACGAGCCCCGTCGCATCGGCCGGTTGAACGACCGCAAGAGGGGCAATCGTCAGCGCTGCAAGCTGAAGTGGCACGGCGAGGAGCTGCACTGCGACCCCGGCCAGCCAGCGCTTGCGCTTGACGAGCTGCCCAAGCAGGGCAAGGCTCGCCGTGTCGTGGTTCTCAACCTTTCGCGTCTCGCCAGCCTGGACGACGGTCGCGAGGTTGAAGCAGGCCGATGCGCCCGCGGCCAGCAGAATGCCGATGATGATGTCGCGCACAGTTGTGCGAGTCTACGATCTGACCGATGCCAACACGCGTTCTGATACTTAGCGCCGGAATCGGCGAAGGCCACAACCTGCCGGCGCGGATGATCGAAGGCGGGCTGCTGGAGCTCGATCCGCAGTGCGAAGTGACGATTAGGGATGGAGTCGCGGCGATGGGTCGTACCGGCGCGATTCTGATTGACGACAGCTCGGAGCTGATGTTCGACCGCTTCAACTGGCTCTTCGACGGCGTCTACTTCCTCGCTTCGCGCTTCGATCCAACGCGCAAGTTCGCCCAATGGCTGGCGGAGCGGGTTGGCCGTAAAGGGCTGCTGGCATTGATCGCCGAGCAGGGCCCGGACGTGATCGTCTGCACGCACCCCGTCGCGACCGATCTGCTCGGTCGCCTGCGCCAGCGTGGCGAGCTCGCTGTTCCGATCGCGTCGGCGATAACCGACCTGTCAGGGCTTCGCTACTGGGCCCATCCGGGCGCCGACCTCCACTTGATCACCGAGGAAGAGTCCCGCGACGAGGTTGAGCGGATCGCTCCTGCAAGCCGGATCGTCTGCGTCCGCGGGATGACCTCAGCGCAGTTTGAGTTTCCGCTAGGCCAGGCTGAGGCGCGCGCCGCACTTGAGATGCCGGCCGATGGGCCGCTGATCCTCGTTTCCGGTGGTGGATGGGCGGTTGGGGATCTCGGCGGTGCAGCCGAAGTCGCGCTGGCGGCAGACCCGGCCGGCCGCGTAGTAATCCTTTGCGGTCGCAGCGAGCAGGTGCAACGGCAGATGGAAGCGGTCTTTGCGCTCGCTCCGCGTGCCAAGGTCGTCGGCTTCACGGAGCGGATGCCGGAGCTGCTCGCCGCCGCCGACGTGCTGATCCATTCGACCGCCGGCCTAACCGCGTTCGAGGCCCGTATCCGTGGCTGCCAGTTGATCTCGTACGGGTGGGGTGTGGCACACATTCGGCTCAACAACGAGGCCTACGAACGCTTTGGTTTGGCTGAGGTGGCGGGCGACCAGTCGGCGCTGGCCGACGCGCTGGCGCGGGCGCTGCAGCGCCCGCGGACTGAGGACCTCGCTTACGGCGCGCGGCCGTCGGCAGCGGCAGAGGTGTTGGCTTTGGCGGGGGCGCCGCAATGATCGCGCGCGCCGCAGCAATCGTCGGCGCCGGCGCCGGTGCTGCCTGGTCTCTTCCCGCGCTGGCTCCCGTTGTCCCGGCTCTTGCGCAGGCGCTTGGAGTGCCGCGGCGCCGCGATCAAGGCAGCGGCGTTGCGCTGACCTTCGATGACGGCCCGCACCCCGAAGGAACACCGGCTGTGCTTGATCTGCTTGCCGCAGGTGGTGCGAAGGCAACCTTCTTCCTCGTCGGTGAGCAGGCTCGCGCGTACCCCGAGCTGGCCGAGAGGATTGCCGCTGAGGGCCACGAGATTGCAGTCCATGGCGATCGTCACCGCGTGATGCTGCGGCTCGCACCGGCGATGATCGCCGCCGACCTTGATCGCGCTCAGGAGACGATCGGCGAGCTGACCGGTCAGCGGCCACGGTTCCACCGCCCACCGCTTGGGATCTACTCCTACCCGGGGCTGAAGATCGCGCGGCGGCTGGGCCTTGAGCCGCTGCTGTGGTCACGCTGGGGCCGAGACTGGTCGGCCAAGTCCAGCGCTGCATCGATCACCGAGATGGTTACTGCCGACCTAACTCCAGGCGATGTGCTGCTGCTGCACGACGCTGACTGGTACAGCGACGCTGGCTGCTGGCGCAACACGGTCGCAGCGCTGCCCTCAATCCTTGAGCGAGTGAACGCAGCCGGCTTGGAGTTTCAGACCGTCAGCGGCGCTTAGGCGCTTAGGCGCACTGCCGCGACGTCGTCAATCAAGCCGCGTCGCCGCGCCAGCGCAATACCGGCGCTGGCAAGTGCGATCACGAGCGCAACGCCCGTGATCGTCAATATGAAGAGTGAACGGCCCGGCGTTGCAAGGTGGAACAGGTGGTGGCCCCACG
>WLNV01000202.1 GCA_009699615.1 Actinomycetota bacterium | reverse complement strand
CGAGCTGCGAGATGGCTTCAAGCAGGTTGCGATCACCCTCCTCGCTCTTCGGCGGAAAGAACTCAAACGAGAACTGCGGCTCGCTGCTGCCCTTCAGCAGTTCGTCTATACGCATCGGCTAATCCTACGAGGCGCGAGCTAGGTGAGCTGCCAGAGCTCGGGCAGCTCCTCACCATCGCCCTCGCTGCGCTCGGCGCGCCCGGTCACCTCAAGGTGGCGCAGGTAGCAGAGCGTCTCCGAAAGCCACCAGTTCGCGTTGACCGGCGTTAGCGCGTCACCGTGAACCGACTTGACGACCTCGAACGCCGTCATCGGCCCGTCCTGCGCAAGCGCGTCGATCACGCCGTCGATCCTCTCGGCGATAGCGATCCGGTTGGCAGTGATGTGGGCCGGAACCTCGGCAAAGCTGCGGCCGTGGCCGGGCAGGCAGAGGCGCATGTCGAGGTCTTCGACTACCTCGAGCGAACTCAAGTACTCGCCGACAGGGTCTGGCGTCCAGCCGTAGTCGTAGTAGAGCGATGGGCGCCCGAGCAGGTGATCGCCTGAGATCATCAGGCGGCGCTCGGGCTGATAGAGGCAGACGTGAGAGGGCGCGTGGCCGGGAGTTTCGACTACCTCCCACGGGCCAAGGTCGGTCTGAACTTGCACGCCAGGCAGCAGATCGCGCGCCGGTTCGACGATCCCCGCGAAACCGGAGCCACGGCCCTTTGCCTGCTCGGCGTACGCGCGCAGCGGCTCCTGCGGAACGCCGCTGAGGATCGCCACTTCGATCCTCCGCTCGAGCGCCGCCTCAGGATCAGTCGCGGCCTGAACAGTGTGTTCATGGTTTGGATGCATCCATACCTCGCAGCCGGTCGCCTTGACGATCGACGCCGCCTGCCCGTAATGGTCGGAATGAGCGTGAGTGCAAACGAGAAGGCGGATCAGGTCGATTCGCAGGTTGACTTGCTGCAGCGCCCGCTCAAGCTGAGCCATCGACCCGGGCTGATCCATGCCGCAGTCGACGAGCACGATCCCGTCGCCTGCCGCCAGTGCCCAGGCGTTGCAATGGGGCACTCCCGGCCATGGCAATGGAAGGCGTAGGCGCCAAACGCCCGGCAGCACCTTTTCGCCGCGGCCCAGTTCGCGGGTTCGGGAAGATTCGCTCACAACGGTTTCCAGCCTACGGATCAGAGCCCGCTGACGCGGCTGGGGCGATAGCCTGCCGCCAACAGGCCCGCGAGTGAGAGGACGTTGATGACCGATTCGACGAGCGCAGCAAGTGGCGCGATCGACGCCGCGACAACCACCGAGGTGGCGAAGCGATACTTCGACGCGTTGGTAGCCCACGACATCGAAGCCGCTGTTGCCTGCTGGCTACCCGGAGGCCGCGAGAACGTGCGCGGCCAGGTCGACACGACCGCCCCTGACGGCGTCCGCGATTTCCTCAACGGCATCTTCTGGCCGTTCCCCGACTTTCACTTCAACGTCGTCGAAGTAACGGTTGAGGATGACCGCGCGGCAGTCCGCTGGGAGGCGACCGGCACATTCACTGGCGGGTCCTTCCAAGGGATCGAACCTAACGGCACCAAGATCGAGCTCGAGGGCGTAGACGTGCTGATCGTCCGTGACGGATTGATCGTCGAGAACAACGCCTTCGCCGACGGGATGACAATCGCCCGACAGCTGGGGCTGCTGCCTCCCGACGGCTCAAAGATGGATGCAGGGATGAAGAGCGCCTTCAACGGCCGCACGAAACTGATGGCAAAGCTCGCCGCCAGCGAGCCGGAGCAGATCGCCGAAGGCGTTTGGGTGATGCGCGGCGGCTTCCCCGGCAAGACGATGAACGTCTACTTCGTCCGCGACGGCGACGGAGTGCTGCTCTTCGACGCTGGCGTTAGGTCGATGGGTCCAGCGATCGCGATCGCCGGTGCTCAACTCGGCGGGATCACGCGCGTCGTGCTCGGCCACAGCCACGCCGACCACCGCGGAGTCGCGCCTCAGCTCGGCGTACCGGTGCTCTGCCACGCCGACGAGGTAGCCGACGCCGAGGGCGACGCAGGCGAGCACTACTTCGACATCCATAAGTTGAACCCGCTTGGCCGCGCGCTGCTGCCGAAGCTCCTCGTTAGCTGGGACGGCGGCCCGGTAAAGATCAGCGGCACGCTTGCGGAGGGCGACGAGATCGCTGGCTTCAAAGTGATCCATCTTCCCGGGCACGCGCCAGGGCTGATTGGTCTCTGGCGCGAATCGGATCGCTTTGCACTGGTCAGCGATTGCTTCTACACGCTCGACCCGCAGACCGGGTTCAAGGGCCACGCGCGTGTTCCCCACGCCGCCTTCAACATGGACACCGAGATGGCGCGGCAGTCGATCCTGAAGCTGGCGGCGTTGGAGCCGGCGACTGCATGGGCCGGCCACACCGAGCCACTGAAGGGCGACGTGCGTGGCCAGCTCGAAACCGCCGCCGCGACAACCTGATGGGCCGCCGCTCGCGGCGTCGATCGCGAGAGCAGGGCGAGGGTCCGGCGATCCCTGAACTGCCAGGCGCGGAGTACCGCTCGGATGACGGCATGCTGCTGGAGCTGCGCTGCGTACTGAGCCCGAAAACGCGCGCTCAGTACACGAAGACGTTTCAGGGAAACATCCTCTCGCAGGAAGATGCCTGGCATCGCGCGCTCGAATTCCTCTTCGAGCGGCTCGCGCTGAGCTGGACGATCAATGAGGTTGAGACGAGCGGCCAGGGCGACCTGCTGGCGCGGCTGCGCGCTGCCAGCCGCGATGAGCGGGACTTCGTCCGCAGCAGTATTCGCGAGCACTGCGCCGAGTGGTTCCCCGACGTGAAGGCGCCATGAGCGCCGGCGAATCAAGCGAGGCTGCGGCCGAGCGCGTTGCGGCAATTGTTGATCCAGCGGCGATGGCTGAGCTGCTGATCGGATGGTGCCTTGAAGTCGAGGCGCACCAGAAGGTTGTGATCCGTTCAACGGCGATGGCAGCGCCACTGCTGCTGGAGCTGCAGCGTGCGGTTCTGGCGCGCGAGGCTTGGCCAACCCTCCACGTCGAGCTTCCCGGCCAGGCCAAGAGCTTCTATGACAACGCTCGCGACGCGCAGCTAGACGACTTCGACGACGTCGCGATGGCCGAGGCGAAGGAGCTGACGGCGGTGCTCGGCATTCAGGCACCGCACGACCCCCGCGAACTGGCCGGAGTCGACCCGGCGCGAATTGCCCGCGCCGCGCGGGCGCGCCGGCCGCTGCGCGAGCGGACGATGAAGAAGCGCTGGTGCTCAACGCTCTGGCCGACCCCGGCTGGCGCTGAGCTGGCGGGAATGGAGCTCGAAGAGTTCGCTGCCTTCGTCTGCGGCGCAATCTTTCTCGACCGCCCCGACCCACCGGCCGCATGGAGCGAGCTCGGCGCCTTTCAGGCCGAGCTGATCGAGCGACTGGAAGGCGTTCGTGAGCTTCGAATAGAGGCCGAAGGAACCGACCTGACGCTAAGCGTCAAAGGGCGAAGCTGGGTCAACAGTGACGGTCGCCGCAACATGCCTAGCGGCGAGATCTTCAGCGGGCCGGTCGAGAGCAGCGCCGAGGGGCGGATCCGCTTCTCGATCCCGAGCTCCCCGGCCGGTGTTGAAGTAGACGGCGTTGAGCTCGTCTTCTCGAAGGGGGTTGTAGTTGAGGCGCGCGCCGAGCGCGG
>WLNV01000201.1 GCA_009699615.1 Actinomycetota bacterium | reverse complement strand
GCCAAGAAGTACGGCACCGACATCTCGTTCACGCTTCCTAAGGGTCTGATTGAGCCTCTGCCAGGCACCGCCTCGCAGCTTGCAGCTTTCGACAGCACGTTGAAGGCACAGAAGAACTCAAAGGGCAAGGCGATGATTGCGCTGAAGGCGTGTCCGAAGAGCAAGAAGCTCAACTTCGGTTACAACGGCGTCTACAACGTCGGACTTGACAAGAGTTCGTCCCCGAAGACGGCGAGCGGCTACTCGATCAACAGCACCGGTCCGATCGTCGGCATCACGGTGCCCTGCAAGTAGGGCACTCGCCGACCGGTTTCGACCGGATCAGCCAAGCGAAGTTACGGGGCGGGCCTTTGGGTCCGCCCCGCTGCGTTTCGCAACCCAACGGGCTGCTGTGCGCCAAGCGCAAGCGAACCGGCGCATGCGCTCGCCGATGGTGGTATCAATACAGCAGAAGTCCATCCAGTTGAACCAGAGGAGAGAGATGCGTAAAGCAATGTTGATCGTCGGCGTCGCGTGTATCTGCGCGATGATTCCGGCAAGCGCGGCGTTCGCAGCGCCAGACACCTACCAGCGCTTCAATGCCAAAGTCATCGGCAAGGCCGGCACCGACAAGAAGCCCGCTTCGATCGGGAGTTTCTTGGAGCCGTTCCACCTCGTCGGCGATGCAGGCGGCCCTGCAAACACCGGTAACCAGAACACCGGTGCGCTACTCGAGGACGTCTTTGAGACCGTCGAGGCACACGTCTACCTGCCGAAGGAAATGACGCTGGCCACGAAGGGCTTCCCAACCTGCCGCGATGCCGTGATTCTCGCCGCGCCGAACACATGCCCTAAGGGCTCGGACATCGGCAAGGGCGTTGCGCACGGTTACGCGCGTAACTCACCTTCACAGGTTGGCCAGTATCTGCTGGCTCCGGAGCTTGAGGTTCGTGTCTTCATCATGAGCCCGACCCGCATCGGCCTGCGTGTTATCAGCACGGTCACCGCTGCCAGCATCATCACCGGTGATATCAAGAAGGCAACGGGCGCCGCTGCCAAGAAGTACGGCACCGACATCCATTTCATCATTCCGAAGGGCCTCACAGAGCCTCTCCCCGGCATCGCATCGCAGCTGTCGCAGTTCAACAGCACGATCAAGGCCGTGAAGAACTCCAAGGGTGTCCCGTTGCAGACGCTGAAGGCGTGCCCGAAGAGCAAGAAGCTCAACTTCGGTTACAACGGCCTCTACAACATCGGCCTCGACAAGAGCGCATCGCCTAAGACGGCGACCGGCTTCTCGATCAACAAGGTTGGTCCGATCGTCGGCATCACGGCACCTTGCAAGTAAGGGGCTAGCCGGCTCGTACCGAAGCAGAGAAGTAACGAATTCACGGGGCGGGCCATTTGGTCCGCCCCGTCTCGTTGTGGGGGCAGTCTTGCCTCCTACGGCGCGCGCTGCCCCGTCCAGGTGGTACTAATTGGCAGGCCTTCAAACGGGATGAGCGGGTGGAGAGATGCGAAACGCAATTGCGGTTCTTTTAGCGGCATCAGCCTGCTTCGCCGTTCTCGCAAGCACTGCGCTCGCTTCGCCGGACGATTACCAGCACTTCGAGGTACGAGTGCTTGGCAAGGCAGGCAGCGATAAGAAACCGTCGTCGATCGGTTCCTACCTTCACCCGTTTTCGGCGGTCAACAGCGCCGGTGGTCCGACCAACCTCGGTGGTGTCAACAGCGGTGCCCTGCTCGAGCTTCCCTTTGAGACCGTCCTTGCGCACCTCTACCTGCCGAAGCAGATGAAGCTTGCGACGAAAGGATTTCCCACCTGTACACAGCCGGTGATTCTCGCTGCTCCCGAGAGTTGCCCTCCGGGTGCTGAGATCGGGCAGGGTGTGGCAGCCGGATACGCGCGCAACGCCAACGCGGCTCCAGGGACCTACCTGCTGGCTCCATCGCTGACGGTGCGGGTCTTCATCATCACCAGCAAGTCGATTGGGCTGCGCGTGATCAGCGCGGTCACGGCTGCCAGCATCATCACCGGCGACATCGGGCCGACCAAGGGTGCGCTTGCCAAGATTTACGGGACCGAGATCCTTTTCAAGATCCCGAAGGGGCTGACCGAACCGCTGCCGGGGATCGCGTCGCAGCTTTCGAGCTTCGACAGCACGATCCCCGCCCGTAGGAACTCGCGTGGCGTGGCGCTGCAGTCGCTGAGCTCATGCCCGAAGAGCAAGAAGCTCAACTTCGGGTATTCCGGGCTCTTCAATATCGGGCTCGACAAGAAGCACTCTCCGAAGACGGCGCTCGGTTACTCGATCAACAGCACGGGCAAGCTCGTCGGCATCAAAGTGCCCTGCGCCTAGAGCGTCGTCATGCGGGCGCCAACTTGCGTCTTGCCCCGTATCGTTAGCGTCTCGATGATCCGCCTTTTCAAACCCGGGCTGCTGGCTGCACTGACCATGCTTGCCGTTCCGGCTGCAGCTTCGGCGCACGGAATAGGCCAGCGCGCTGACCTGCCAATTCCGCTTTGGCTGTTCGCTTGGGCGGCGGCATTTGTCCTGGTCGCTTCGTTCGTCGCGCTCGCGGTTCTCTGGCCGAAGCCGGTCTTGGCCGATGCGCGCTCGCGACTCCTCGGACGGGTGCCTCTGGCACTGGAGGTTCTGGCTGGCACGATAGGCATCTTCGCGTTCGGGCTAATCGTCTACGCCGGCCTGGCCGGCAGCCAGACGGCGACCGCGAACCTCGCGCCAACAGCGATATTCGTGCTCGTCTGGGTTGGGATTCCGTTTGCGTCGGTCTTATTCGGCGACGTCTTTGCCGTCCTAAGCCCTTGGCGCGCAGTCGGCCGTGGCGTCGGCTGGGCGGCAGCGCGCGTTGGCGGCGGGCTGCCGGCGCCGATCAGCTACCCGGAGCGTCTTGGACGCTGGCCGGCCGCCTTGATGATTCTCTGCTTCGCCTGGATTGAGCTGGTCTGGAGCGGGCGCGAGGAGCCAAGCTCGCTTGCGATCGTGGCGCTGATCTACGCCGCCGTGATGCTGATTGGGATGAGCTGCTTCGGTGCCGAGAAATGGTGCCGCAACGCAGACGGCTTCGGCGTTGCCTTCAGCCTCTTCGCGCTGCTTGCGCCGCTCGACTGGAACGGCCGTCGCTGCAGCCTGCGCGCACCGCTTGTTGGGGCACTCCAGATGCCGCAGACTGCCGGTTCTGTAGCCGTCGTCTGTGTTCTGATCGGGACGACCAGCTTCGATGGTTTCTCGCAGGGGACGGTGTGGACGGGAGCGAGCGGGATGGCCCAGCAGTTGAGTGACCTGTTCGCTTCGCTCGGCCTTGCGGCAGGAACGGCGGTCGAGGCCGCCTACACGGTTGGGTTGCTGCTGCTTGTGGGGCTCATAAGCGGGCTCTACCGGCTCGCCGTCGTCGGAATGAACCGCACAGGCTCCGGCAAGCCGCCGACGGCGGAGCTGGCCCGCAGCTTCGCCCACACGCTGATCCCGATCGCGCTCGCCTATGTCGTTGCGCATTACTTCTCGCTTTTCGTCTTCCAGGGGCAGGCGAGCTTCTTTCTGATCTCCGACCCGCTCGGCAACGGCTCCGACATCTTCGGCACCTCCCAGTCGGCGATCAACTACTCGGTCCTTAGCGCCAACGCGATCTGGTACACGCAGGTCGCGGCACTCGTGATCGGCCACGTTGCGGCACTC
>WLNV01000200.1 GCA_009699615.1 Actinomycetota bacterium | reverse complement strand
GGCGACGACATCGCCTGGATGAAGTTCGGCGACGACGGGCGCCTCTACGCGATCAACCCCGAGGCCGGCTTCTTTGGAGTCGCACCAGGCACAAGCGAGAAGACGAACCCCAACGCGATGGCCTCAATCGAAGCCAACACGGTCTTCACCAACTGCGCGCTGACCGACGACGGCGACATCTGGTGGGAGGGGATGACCGACGAGGCCCCCGAGCACCTGATCGACTGGCACGGCAACGACTGGGCGCCGGGGTCGGAGACCCCTTCATCGCACCCCAATGCCCGTTTCGCCTGCCCTGCCGATCAGGACCCGGCGATTGCGCCCGAGTGGCAGGACCCTGCCGGCGTGCCGATCGACGCCTTCCTCTTCGGTGGCCGCCGCGCAACGGTGGTGCCACTGGTGCGCGAGGCATTCGACTGGAAGCATGGCGTCTTCCTCGGTGCGACGATGAGCTCCGAGATGACCGCCGCTGCCGCCGGCACGGTTGGTCAGCTCCGCTTTGACCCGATGGCGATGCTGCCGTTCTGCGGCTACAACGTCGGCGACTACTTCGCCCACTGGTTGAAGCTCGGCGAGCAGGCCGACGCCGACAAGCTGCCGAAGATCTTCTACGTCAACTGGTTCCGCAAGGCCGAGGACGGCCACTTCATGTGGCCCGGCTTTGGTGAGAACAGCCGCGTGCTGGAGTGGGTCTTCCGCCGCTGCGACGGTGACGCCGAAGCGGTCGAGACGCCGATCGGGCTGGTGCCTGCAGCCGGTTCGCTAAACGTTGATGGTCTTGAGATCGACGACGCCGACCTTGAAGCGCTGCTGACCGTTGACGAAGCCGCCGTAGCTGCTGAGATCGACCAGGTCCGCGGCCACCTCGACAGCGTTGGCGATTCGTTGCCTGGCACGCTGCGCGACGAGCTGGCAGCACTTGAGCAGCGGCTCGCCGGCTGAACCTGACGCCGGCTGAGACTCCCGCGCGAAAACTTAGTGGCGGTGCTGATCGCCGGTCGCCGGCGGCCGTGACTCTTCGGCCAGCGAGGAGATAGCGAGGGTGCCGCGCGTTGCCTCAGTCAGAACCTCGGTCGCCTCTTCCATCGAGCGGGCGTAGAGCTCCACCAGCAGGTGGATCGTGATCGAATCGTCGTCGTGCTTGTGGTAGCGCACGTGGGTGAAGAACTCGCGCGTTCCGTTGTCGCCGAAGGCGGCGTAGGAGAGCGCATCGCCGGCATCAGGGCCTGAGCAGCTCTCAACCTCGTTCGCGCTGACGGTGACGGCGCAGGAGGCAACCCACGGCGTGCCGGTAACCATTCGCTCCCAGCGATCCTCGATCGGTTCAACTCGGCCGTCGCGGAAGGCGAGGTGCGGTTGGTCGTGCATGCACTCGAGGCACTGAACGACGGCCTCCTGAAGCTCATCGATTACCTCGGCGCGCTCGCCGCTGCGCGGGTCGATCTTGTGGATCCCTTCGTAGTGAACCTGAATCTCAAGGTCGGTCGACCAGCACCGGTAACAGCGCAGCCAGGCATTTGTCTCAACGGCGGGTTCCACGAGAGCTCATTCTATGCGGCTAGGCTCGGCGCGTGAGCGAGAAGCCCAAAAGTGACGTGCTTGCCGCCGTGCTGGCTGGCGGCAGCGGCAGTCGAATCGGCGGCGCGAAGGCGACCGCGCAGCTCGACGGCCAGGCACTGATCAGCTACCCGCTCGCTGCTGCCTTGGGCGCGCTCGGCTCAGTCGCGATAGTCGCCAAAGACGGGGTTGAACTGCCGCAGTTGGACCAGCGGGTCGAGCTGTGGATTGAGCCGGATGAGCCGCGGCACCCGGTTGTTGGCGTGATCGAGGCGCTACGCCGCGCGCGGGGGAGTGCGGTCGTCGTGATTGCCTGCGACCTGCCACTGCTGACGAGCGAGGTTGTCGCGCTAATCGCCGGCGCCGACGCTGAAGGCAGCGTCGCCGTACTGGCCAGCGCAGCCGGGCGCCCACAGCCGCTGCTGGCCCGCTACGAGCCGGCCGCGCTTGAGCTTCTGCTCGGCTTTGACACCGACGGCCCGATGACCGAGCAGGTGATGGCGCTGATGCCTGCGCTCATCGACGTCCCGCCGGAGGCCAGCTTCAACGTCAACGACCTCGAGCAGCTAAAAGAGGTCAGCCGCCGATTGCGCTCATCGTCCGAGCAGGCTGAATGAAGCCCGGCTCACCGACGTGGTGCTTGAGCTCTTTGCGCCAGACGGCATCACGGACGATCTGAATCAGCTCGTCGTCGCTGGCGCCTGAGCGAAGCGGTTCACGCAGATCGGTTTCGTGGAGCGAGAAGAGGCAGGTGCGCAGCTTGCCCTCGGCCGTCAAGCGAATCCGGTTGCAATCGGAGCAGAACGGCTCGCTGACTGGATTGATCAAGCCGATCTTGCCCTTGCCGTCGGCGAAGTTGTAGACCTTCGCGGTCGCGCTCGGCTCGCGCGGCTGCTCTTCGAGCGGGTGGATCGCGTTGATCGCGGCGAGAATCTCGGCGCCGCTCAAGACCTTCTCCGGCTCCCATGCATGGTCGGCGTCGAGCGGCATGAACTCGATGAAACGAACCTCGAACGGGAACTCGCGCGCGAAATCGACGAAGGCCGGTATCTCATCCTCGGTGAAGCCGCGGATTGCGACGGCGTTGATCTTGATCGGGTGGGCTTCGGGGAAGGCGGCCAGCGTGTGTAGCCCTTCGAGCACCTGCGGCAGCGCGTCGCGGCGCGTCAGCTCATAGAACTTGTCCTGCTGCAGCGAGTCGATCGAGACGTTGAAGCGGTTGACGCCAGCGGCGACCAGCGCCGCAGCGTCGCGGCCGAGCAGGAAGCCGTTGGTTGTGACCGAGAGGTCTTCGACACCAGGAAGCTGCGCCAACATTCCAGCGAGCTTCGGGAAGTCCTTGCGCACCAGCGGCTCGCCGCCGGTCAGGCGAACGTCGCCAACCCCGATTGAGGCGAGCAGGCCGACGACGCGCGTGATCTCCTCAAAGTCCAGGACCGAGGAGCGCTCAAGCCACTTCAGCCCCTCAGCCGGCATGCAGTACTGGCAGCGGAAGTTGCAGCGGTCGGTGACCGAGATTCGAACGTCGCCGATGCTGCGGCCGTGGCCGTCAACTAGTGGTTCGCGCTGCACGGCAGGGAGGATAACCGCCTGCGCTCCGGCGCCCGGCGGGCTACTGCGCTTCGTCGGCCCGGGCCTGCAGTGCTTCAAAGAGAGCGGCGAAGTCAACTTCGCCGAATCCCTCGGCCGACGCCTCGGCCATTAGCTCGCGAGTTCGGGCCGCGTAGTCGAACGGAATGCCCTCAGCGGCCGCCAGCTCGAGCGCGAGATCAACGTCCTTGATCATGTGGTCAAGGCGGAAGAGCGTGTCGTATTGGCGGTCGATCATCGGTTTCGCTTTGAGCTGGGCCATCCGTGAATCGGCAGCGCCGCCGTCGATCACCGCTGTCAGGGCCTCAAGGTCAACTCCCGCGCTGCGGGCGACGATCAACGCCTGCGCCAGTACGGCGGCGTTGCTGGCGGCGATAGCGTTCGTGATCACCTTGATCGTCTGGCCTTGGCCCAGTGCGCCGCAGTGAACGGTCTTTGCCCCGAGTACGTCGAAGATTGGGTCGGCGCGCTGAAGGTCAGCCTTGCTGCCGCCGGCCATGATCGTCAGCGTGCCGGCCTCGGCGCCGGGCGACGAG
>WLNV01000020.1 GCA_009699615.1 Actinomycetota bacterium | reverse complement strand
GTGGCGGTGGGATGGTCGTCATCGGCGCATGCCGCTGAGACGGGGATCAGCGTTCAGGGGAGCGCATCTACGGCGGTCGCCGACGCGAACGCGCTCGGCGTTGACTGGGTACGCCGCTTCGCCGATTGGAACGCGCTTGAGCCGTCCGCCCCGGGCGTGTACTCCAGTAGTGCAATCAGCGAACTCGATGATCTCGTCAGCCGCGCGCACGCAGCGAAAAAGAAGATCACGCTGACGGTTCTCGGTGCGCCGACTTGGGCAAACGGTTCGAGTGATGCGCGCGTTGCCCCACGCGATCCGGCCCAGTACGCCACCTTTATCGGCAGGCTCGCCGCCCGCTATCGCGGTCGTGTTCAGTCGTGGGAGGTCTGGAACGAGCCCGATGAGCCCGAGTTTTGGCACGGAACACCGGCGAGCCCGGCTTCTTACGCGCCTCTGTTGAAGGCCTCTTATACGGCGATCAAAGCTGCCGATCCGGCAGCGCAGGTCGTCGCGGGCCCGCTCACAGGCAACAACTACGACTTCGTCGAAGGGCTCTACGGGCAGGGCGCGGGCGGCTCGTTCGACGCCGTAGGCGTTCACACCGACACGGCATGCGGGATCAATCCGCCGTCGGTCTTCTATTACGAGGACGGGCGCGTCGGCCGGTTCAGCTTCCTCGGGTTTCGCGAGGTTCATGCCGTGATGGCCGCCCACGGTGACGGCGGCAAGCCGATCACGATGTCGGAGATGGGCTGGTCAACAACGACGACTCGCTGCGACCGTGGAAAGTGGGCAGGGCAGAAGGATGCCGGAGTGAACGAAGCGACACAGGCAGCATTCCTTAGCCAGGCCTACCACTGCCTCGCCGGCTACCCCTACATGACTACCGGCATCTGGTTCAGCACTCGTGACGGCGGCGCCGCCGAGACGGAGCTCAATCGCTACGGACTGTTGCGTTGGAACGGAACGAGGCGCGGATCGTGGGCGGCGATGGAGCAGGTCGCGACAAAAGGAGATCAGCTGACGAACTCATGCGGCGATCTTGAGCCGCCGACGATCAAGATCATCGCGCCGACATCAGCGACCCAGTTCGAGGACCAGATCTTCATCTCCGCTTCCGGTCACGACGTCGACAGCGGCCTAAAGAGTCTGCAGTTCTATCTCAACGGCAAGGCCGTCGCAGGGGCGTCGGTTAAGAACGACGAACTGCTTGAGCGGACGCTAAGCACCGAGTCGCTTCCCTACGGACCGGTGACGGTCAAGGTACGGGCGATTGACAGTGCCGGCGCGACAACCTACAGCGACGTTGTCGTCAACAAGATCAGGATGAGCACGCTGCCGCCGCAGAAGACGGCGCTCGCGTTCAAAGTGACCGGGAAGGCTGCGACGAAGACGATCAGCGGCAGGCTGACGGTTCCCGGCACGCAGCTGATTCCGACGGGAAAGGTCCTAGTTCGCTGGCAGCTCTACAAGCGCAAGCACTGGGTGACGAAGCGGGCTGAGTGGTTCTGGGTGTCGAAGTACGCACGCTGGAAGAGTTCGGCGGCGCCGTTCAAATTCACGCAGAAGTTGAAGGCTAAGGGCCGTTGGCGAGCGTCGGCAACCTACTCGGCCAGTCGCCCGTTCACGAAGGCGTCGGCGGTCAAGACGGTTCGGATTCGTTAGCCTCGGCGCTAATGCGCCTGCTCGTTGCCCGCTGCGAAGTTATCTACACCGGTCGCTTGGACACAGTTCTCCCCGAGGCGCTGCGGCTGGTGATGCTGAAGGACGACGGGTCGGTGATGATCCACGCCGACAGCGGCGGCTACAAGCCGCAGAACTGGATGACGCCCCCAACCGTGATCGAGCATCACGGTGAGCCGCTGGAGCGGATCACCGTCCGCAAGCGCGCCGGCAAGACCGAGGACCGCTTGGAGATCCGCATCTCGGAGCTGATCTCCGACGTTGAGCACGACATGGGCGAGGCGGCGGAGCTGGAGAAGGACGGAGTTGAGGCGCACCTGCAGGAGGCTCTCGCCGAGGCGCCGCAGTTCTGCGGCGAGGGTTTCCGACTGGTTCGGCGCGAATGGCCGACCGATATTGGCCCGGTCGATCTGATGTGCCGCGACGAGGGCGATGGATGGGTCGCCGTTGAGATCAAACGCGTCGCGACGATCGATGCCGTCGAGCAGCTAACGCGCTACCTCGAGTTCATCCGCCGCGACCCGGCGATGACCGATTGCCGCGGGGTGCTGGCCGCTCAGGAGATCAAACCGCAGGCACGGACGCTGGCCGAGGACCGTGGCATCGCCTGCGTTGAGATTGACCTCGCGGTTGTGCGCGGCGAACGTGAGCCTGATCTGACGCTGTTCGAGCCCTGAACGGGACTCAATCGACGAGCGCGGCAGCGAAAGCGCTCAGGGCGACCGGGTCGCGCAGAGGCGGGCCGTGGCCGAACAGCACCAGCTTTGGCTGCAGCGCCGCGAGGCGGCGCGCGCTGGCACGGTTCTGCGCCGGGTCGGGCGTGAAGAAGCCTGGCGGCGTGTGCAGCCCGACAGCGGTCGTCGCGATGCTCATGTTGAAGAAGACATCGCCGCAGATCAGCGTGCCGTCCTCCTCGCGCCAGTAGGCGAGGTGGCCGGGGCTGTGGCCGGGGGTCTCGAGCGCGACGAAGCCGGAGCCGATCTCGTCTCCCTCGCGCAGTTCGCGATCCGGCTCCACGCCGGGGAACTTCACGTACGCCTTCAGCGCGGCGCGGCCAAACGGGACGGCGCCTGGCTCGGCTCGACCGCTGCGCAGTACGTCAGCGTCGTCGGCGCCGACCCAGACCGGGATCCCGAGTGCCTGCTTGAGCTTCTTTGAGCCGCCGGCATGATCAGTGTGGGCGTGCGTCAGTGCGTGCGCGTGAATCGTGCGGCTTGACGTCTGGCGCAGCAGCTTCTTTGTGTGAAGCGGGAAGCCGGAGTCGACCAGCACGTCGCCTACGAGGTAGGCGTTGACTCCACTGCGCGGTGTCAACGGCAGCTGGTAGACGTCGCGGGCAACCATCTTCATCGTCTAAGCGTATAGCGGCGAGCGCCGGGAAGGCGATGCGTCATAGAGTGTCGGCCATGCCTGAATCCACTGAGAGCGCGGTCCTCACTGAGCGCCGCGACAACATTCTGATCATCACGATCAATCGCCCTGACAAGCGCAACGCGGTCAACAAGGCCGTCGCTGACGGGATCGGGGACGCCGCTGAGCTGCTCGATACCGATGACACGCTGACGCTCGGCATTCTTACGGGGGCCGGTGGCGGTTTCTGTGCCGGCATGGACCTCAAGGGGTTTGCTTCGGGTGAGACACCTTGGCATCCGACGAGGGGGTTTGGCGGCATCGTTCAACAGCCGCCGCTGAAGCCGTTGATCGCCGCAGTCGAAGGTTTCGCAGTTGCCGGCGGGCTTGAGATCGCCTTGGCCTGCGACATGCTCGTCGCAGCTAAGGGAGCCAAGCTCGGCGTGCCGGAGGTCAAGCGGTCGCTAGTTGCTGCTGGTGGCGCGCTGCTGCGCCTGCCGCGCAAACTGCCGCTGAATGTCGCGACCGAGATGGCCCTGACCGGCGACCCGATCACGGCTGAGCGCGGCTATGAGCTTGGGCTTGTCAACCGCCTTGCCGAGCCCGGCAGCGCGCTCGACGCAGCGATTGAGCTCGCCGAGCAGATTGCCTGCAACGGCCCGTTGGCCTTGGCTGCCACGAAGCAGATTCTCGAAGCGAGGCGCGACTGGACCGACGAAGAGTTCTGGGACAAGCAGATGGAGATCGCCGGTCCGGTATTCGGATCGGAAGATGCGCAAGAGGGCGCCGTTGCCTTCACCGAGAAGCGCGAGCCGGTCTGGAAAGGCCGCTGAGCTAAGCGCCGGAGGTGGTTTCGCCACTTAGCGTGGCGATAAGCGACCGCGTCCCACCGTGGTCGCGATGTTCGCAGAGGTAGATCCCTTGCCAGGTGCCTAAGGCCAGCGAGCCATTGGCTATCGGCAGCAGCAGCGACGGGCCGGTAATCATGCTCTTGATGTGGGCCGGCATATCGTCGCTCCCTTCGAGCGTGTGGCTCCAAGGGAAGCTCTCAGGTACGGCGGCGTCGAGCCAGCTGCGCGTGTCGTCTCGGACATCGGGCGATGCGTTCTCGCCCAGCGTCAGCGAAGCCGATGTGTGGCGGATGAAAAGCTGGCAGAGGCCGACCGAGTAGATCTCGAGATCATCAAGCGCCGCCAGCACTTCGCCGGTGACAAGATGAATCCCACGCGGTCGCGGCTGGAGCGTGATCTGCGTCTGGCTCCACATCTCTCCATCGTCGCACTTGCGGGAGCAGGGAGTCGCGGCCTGCTATGGTTGCGCCTGCAACTACCCACACTCGAAAGGTAAACCGTGACCGACCCAATCGCATCTCATACTTGGACGCTCGTGCAGTCGCACTCGACCGCAGCATTCTCAGTCCGCCACATGCTGGTAGCGAACTTTCGCGCAAGCTTCGACAACATAGACGCAACGCTGACAGAGGTTGACGGTCAGATCTCGCTCAGTGGCAAGGTTCGCACAGACGCAATCGTCATAAAGGATCAGAACCTTTACGGCCACCTGCAGAGCCCTGAGTTCTTCGATACTGAGAACACGCCAGAGATCAGCTTTGTCTCGTCCTCGGTCACGCGCGACGGCGAGAAGGCCGAGGTCGTCGGCGACCTGACGATCAAGGGGATTACCCACTCGGTCACCGCGAGCGGTCACATCACCGATGCGATCGAGGACGCGATGGGCAACACGAAGCGCGGCGTCGGCCTTGAAACAAAGATCGACCGCACCGCCTTTGGCCTCGACTGGAATGCGCCGCTGCCGAAGGGCGGTTTCGCGCTCTCGAACGACGTCAAGCTGACGATCGACCTCGAGTTTATTGCCGCCTGATCAGCGCTCGCCGGGAGTCTTATCCGGGAACGGGCTGACCTCGATCTGAGGGTCGAGCGCGTCGGCGAGGATTCGCTGCTGCTCGGCGTTGTGGGCAGCGGGGTAGCCCTCTCCCGGTGAGGCCCGTTCGGGGCGGCCGATGTAGCCGAGCTCGAAGCCTTCCGGGAGGATCTGCATCAGGCGCGGGAACATGTACTCGCGGGCACCCATGTTGCGCGGCTCCTCTTGCACCCAGACGATCTCTTCCAGATTCGGATAGCGGGCGAGCAGCTCGCGGAGGTCGCTCTCGGGGAACGGGTAGAGCTGCTCGACACGGCCGATCGCGACGCGCTCGTTGGCTTCGCGGCGCTCATGCCCGACGAGGTCGTAGTAGATCTTTCCGGTGCAAAGCAGAAGCCTCGTGATCTTCTCCTCCGGCACTCGCGGTTCTGCGAGGACGGGGTAGAAACGCTTTTCGGTCAGGTGACTCAGACGGTTCGTTGCTTGAGGCAGGCGCAGCAGCGACTTCGGCGTCATGATCACCAGCGGCCTGCGCTTGGCGATCGTTGCCTGACGGCGCAGCAGGTGGAAGTACTGCGCCGGCGTCGTCAGGTTGGCGACGCGCATGTTGCCCTCTGCGCAGAGCTGAAGGAAACGCTCGAGGCGCGCGGAGGAGTGCTCCGGCCCTGCGCCCTCATAGCCGTGAGGCAGCAGCAGGGTCAGGCGTGAGCTTTCGCCCCATTTCGCGAGACCGCTGGCGATGAATTGGTCGATGATCACTTGGGCGCCGTTGGCGAAGTCGCCGTACTGGGCCTCCCAAAGAACCAGCGAATCCGGCGCTTCCTGCGCGTAGCCGTACTCAAAGCCGAGGCAGGCGGCCTCGGAGAGCGGGCTGTTGTGGATCTCGATCGGGGCCTGCGCGTCGGGCAGGTGCTGAATCGGCGAGTAGGTCAGTCCCGTCGTCGCATCGTGGAAGACGAGGTGACGCTGGCTGAAGGTGCCTCGCTCACAGTCTTGCCCGGTCAGCCGGATCGGAACGCCTTCGGTCAGCAGCGACGCGAGCGCCAGAGCTTCAGCCTGGGCCCAGTCGATCCCGCCCGCCTCGCCAACGGCTACGCGGCGACGTTCGAGCTGTCGCTCAAGCTTGCTGTGAGTATCGAAGCCTTCCGGCGCCGTCAGCAGCTGCTCATTAAGTACGCGGAGCGATTCGTCGGAAACCTTGGTGTCGATCTTCGGGCTTTGGGTGCGGTCGAGCAGGTACTCGCCGGTGACCTGCTCCAAGCCCTCCAGCGCTGAGGCCTCTTTGATCCGCTCCTTCAAGTCCTGATGGCGGCCGCTGAGTTGATCCCAAACCTTCTGCTGCCAAGCGTCAACCTCGTCACGCGTCACGACTCCCGCCTCGATCAGCTTCGCCGCGTACAGCTCGCAGGCGCGCTGGTGGCGCTTGATTTCCGCGTACATCTCGGGCTGCGTGTAGGCGGGCTCGTCGGCCTCGTTGTGGCCGAAGCGTCGGTAACCGATCAAGTCGATAAGAACGTCGTGACCGAACTCAGCGCGGAAGGCCATCGCAAGGTCAACGGCTGAGATGCAAGCTTCGACGTCGTCAGCGTTGACATGGATGATCGGAACGTCGAAGCCCTTAGCTAGATCCGAAGCCCAGTGCGTCGAGCGCGCGTCCTCGATGTCGGTCGTGAACCCGACCTGATTGTTCTGGATCAAGTGGAGCGTGCCGCCGACCTTGTAGCCGTCCAGGCCCTGGAGGTTGAAGGTCTCGGCGACGACGCCTTGACCTGGCATCGCAGCATCGCCGTGGAGGATCAGCGGCATCGCCAAGGTCGGGTTGCGTTCCGCGACCGGGCCGCTGCGATCGGTCTGTGCCGCGCGCGTGGCGCCGATAACGACCGGATCGACCGACTCCAGGTGGCTCGGGTTCGATTCCAGCTTGACGAGCACGCTGGCCCCCTCACGCAGCGTGAAGTCGCGTTCGTAGCCATGGTGATACTTGACGTCGCCGGTTCCGCCCTGCGGAATCTCGGTCACCGCCTTGACGACCTGCACAGTTGAGGTTCCTTCGAATTCGCCGAAGATCGTCTCGTAGGGGCGACCGAGGTTGTGCGCGAGCACGTTCAGGCGGCCGCGGTGTGCCATTCCGATAACAACTTCCTGCGCGCCGGCTCCGGCAGCAAGCTCGATTGCTTGGTCGATCATCGGGACCGTCATGTCGAGGCCCTCGATCGAGAACTGTTGCTGCCCGAGGTAGGCCTTGTGCATGAAGCGCTCGAGCGCATCAACGGCCAGCAGGCGCTGCAGTAGCTGACGCTGCGCCTCAGGTTCAAGCGGCTTGCGGTAGACGCTGCCTTCGATCCGCTCGCGTAGCCAGTGGCGCTGGCGGTGGCTTGCGATGTGTTCGCTCTCGTAGGCCATCGTCCCGGTGTAGATCTCGCGCAGGTAGGGGAGCGACTCGGCCAGATTTTCGCCGGGGACGAAGATATTCAGCATCTTCGACGGGATCCGGCGCATCATGGCGTCGGTCAGGCCGAGCCCTTCCGGGTCGAGCGCGGGATCCCCCACAGGTGGGGTGCCGAGCGGGTCGAGCGTTGCGGCGAGGTGGCCGTGAGTGCGGAAGGCCTTGACCAGCGCTGTCGCCTTCTGCACCGCCTGCATGATCTCCAGCAGCCACTCGCCGGATCGTTCGCCGTCGCCCCCGACCGCCGCGGCCGGCGCGGTCGGCTTCGGCGCTTGCGGGGTTGGGCTCAGCGGCACGCCTAGCGACGCGAAGATCTCGTCGTAGAACTCGTGATCGCCACTCAGTCGCTGTTCGATCGCCTGCAGGAAACGGCCAGACTCGGCGCCCTGAATAACACGGTGATCGTAGGTCGAGGTGATCGTCATTACCTTCTCAGCGCCGATTGCAGCGCCTGCGTTCTCAAGCCCGACCGGGTAGCCGATAGAGCCCGTAGCGACGATCGTTCCTTGGCCTGGCATCAGTCTCGGAACCGAAGCTCCGGTGCCGATTCCGCCCGGGTTTGTCAACGTCATGTTTGCGCCGACGAGGTCGTCGGCCGAGAGCGTGTTGGTACGGGCCTTGTCGATCAGCTCGTCAAACGCGGCCTTGAAGGCGACGAAGTCCATCGTGCCGGCGTTCGTTATCACCGGCACCATCAATGTCCGTGAGCCGTCCTTCTTTTCGACGTCGACGGCGATCCCGAGGTTGACGGCGCCGTCGTCGACGCGCATCGGCTTGGCATCCTGCTCAAGGAAGTGGTGCGCCATAACGGGCATCTGGTCGGCTGCGGTCCGCGCTATTGCCCATGCGATCAGGTGCGTGAACGAAACCTTCCTGTCGGCGGCCTTGAGCTCCTTGCGGCGGGCGTCCATCTGCGTCACCGGGATCGTTCTGATCGAGGTCGCAGTTGGGATCGAAAGGCTCTCGTCCATGTAACGGGCCAGCGTCGCGGCGCCGCCGCGCAGTTCGGTCACGCTGCCGCTTGGCGCTGTTCCGTTGCCACCCGAGCTTGCGGCCAACACGTCGGCCTTGGTCACACGGCCACCAGCGCCGGTGCCGCTGATGGAACCGATGGCGACGCCCTCCGCTGCGGCCACGCGAGCTGCCACCGGTGACGCGCGTACTCCCTCGGGCACAGCGACCGAGTCGGCCTTGCCGTTGCTCTTGGCCGGCTGCCCGGCGCTTGCTGCGGGCAGCGCGGCCGAGGCTGGCCCCTTCTCCATCCGCGCGATCAGCTGGCCGACGGCGATCGTGTCACCGGACTCTGCAAGCAGCTCGGTAATCGTGCCGCTCGCTGGGGCGGGAAGCTCTACATCGACCTTGTCGGTCGAGAATTCGACGATTGTCTGGCCATCCTGCACCTTGTCACCGGGCTTAACGAGCCACTCGAGCAGGGTTCCTTCGCTGACCGATTCACCGGCTGAGGGCGCGACGATGTCGATGATCTCAGCGGGAGTGTCGCTCTCAGCCGCAGCATCGTCCGAAGGTGCGGCTGCCGTAACGGCGCTCGAGCCACCATCGTCGGCTTGGATTTCAGCAAGTACGGCACCGATCTGGACCGTCTCACCGGCCGCGGCATGAATCTTGAGCAGTGTTCCAGCGGCCGGGGAGGGGATCTCGGCGTCAACCTTGTCGGTTGATACCTCGACCAGGGTTTCGCCAACTTCGACCCGCTCGCCCTCTGCCTTCAGCCACTCAAGAACGGTACCTTCGTTCACCGACTCACCCATAGCCGGGAGCGTCACCTGAACTGTTGTAGAAACCGCCATCTATTGATCTCTGGCTGATGCTAGCGGGCGCCGGGGCCGGTGCCACTGGCCGCAACGCCAGCTTCAGGCGGAATCTCCGAGCTGCCGATGCTGGAGGCTTCGCGGCGACGCCCCTCGCGGGCAAATTCGTAGCTTCCGAAGAACGGTGCGATGCCGCCGAGTACGGCGACAGCGGTCGCCGTACGCAGAGGCACAACGCGGGCGCGCAGCGCAAGCAGAATCAGCAACACCATCAGGATCCAGCCGACCCCGTGGACGAAGCCGAAGATCGATGTCGCAACTGCGAGCCCGGGGACCAGCCAGACAATCAGCAGGCATATGTAGACGGTCGAATGCGCAAACGAGAGCTTCTTCAGCGTCCCGTGAGAGAGGCTTGGGCCGCGCTTGGCCTGCGGCGGGCTCTCAGTTGTCATCGCGGCACCTGCCCAAGCAGTGTCGCCATTCGCCGCAGCGGCTCATCGGCCTCGTCGGGCCAGTCCTCGACCTCGGCTGGCCACCAAGCGTGCTGATCGTGCTCAGCGTCGGGAGTCACCGTGGCTCCTTCTGGCAGCCATGCTTGGCCGACAAACATCACCATCGCGTTGGGCAGCATCACCAACGCCTCGGAGCGGATCTGCTCAGCGTCGACCGACCATTCCTCTCTTAGTTCGCGCGCGAGCGTCTCGGCCGGACTTTCACCGAAGTCGACCGCCCCTCCGGCGCCGAGCGCCCAGCGGCCAGGCCACGATGCGAGCCACTCTGCCCGCCGGCCGGCGAGCCAGCGGCCCTCGGCGTCGCGAACAGCGCAGAGTGCGGCGACCGAGTTGGAGGCATCTCTCTCGTTCAGTCGCAGAGACCAGCGCGACGGCTGGAGGTTGATCGTCAGTTGGCCGTCGTCGGCCAGCTCGTGACTGATGAAGCGGGCACCGAGCCCATCATGGCTCGGCGAACCACGCTCAGCCAGCGCGGCGACCGCTGCGTCGGCGTCGGCGGTCAGCTCGGGCGAAGGTTCAAACATCTCTTCCGCCCAGCGCGCAGTCACCTGGTCCGGTGACCAGGGCCCGCGGGCGAGTATTCCGGGAGCCATTGACACTCTCCTCAGAGTACGTTGTCAGGCGTGAGCAAGCGCACGCGCAGCCGTTGGGGGTGGGGTTTCGAGGACGCCGCGATCGGGGCGGACGAGGCCGCTGCGGCTGCGGCGGGGATTGAGCCGCTCTTCGGCTTTGCGGCGCAAGAGCCTGAGGCCGCGGCTCCGTTCGAGAGCATTTCGCTGCCCGAGCCGGCAATCGAGTCGCCTGCGGGCGATCTGGCGGAGCTCTGCTCGCAGAGCAAGGAGGATCGCGCGGCGCACAGCTACGGCTCCTCCTATCTCGACACCATTCGCGCTTTCCGCGGCCTCTACGAGCACGTTCCCGACCTTGTCGCGAGGCCGACGAGCGAGCAGCAGATTGAGCAGCTGCTCGAATGGGCTAGCGCCGCGAACGTTGCCGTGATTCCCTACGGCGGCGGCACCAGCGTCGTAGGCGGCGTTGAGCCGAACGTTCCAGCAAGCTTCAACGGGACCTGCTCGCTCGATCTCGGGCTGCTCGACCAGGTGCTCGAAGTTGATCCGGTTTCACGCTCGGCTCTGATTGGCGCCGGGGCAAGTGGGCCACGTCTCGAGGAGCAGCTCGGCGAGCACGGACTGACGATGCGCTTCTACCCGCAGTCGTTCGAATGCTCGACGCTCGGCGGCTGGGTTGCAACCCGTGCCGGCGGCCACTTCGCAACCCGCCTTACGCACATCGACGACCTCGTTGAATCGGTCCGCGCGATCACGCCGAGCGGGCTCTGGCAGTCGCGGCGGCTGCCTGGCTCCGGCGCCGGCCCTAGCCCCGACCGGATGCTGCTCGGCTCGGAAGGGACGCTGGGCGTGATCACCGAGGCCTGGGTTCGCGTTCAGCCACGGCCTCAGCATCGCGCCTCGCGGGCGGTCCGGTTTGGCGATTTCTTGACCGGCGCCGAGGCCGCGCGGGAGATAGTCCAGAGCGGGCTCGATCCAGCAAACTGCCGCCTGCTCGATCAGCTCGAAGCTCAACAGACCGGTGCTGGCGACGGGACTCACTCAGTTCTGGTGATCGGTTTCGAATCGACCGACGCGGCGGTCGACCATGATCTCGGGCGGGCGCTGGAGATCGCCGCCAGTCACGGCGGCGAGTGGGACGCGCCGACCGAATCACGCCCCGCCGCGGAAGGAAACTGGCGCGAGGCGTTCATCAAGATGCCTTACATCCGCGACATGCTCGTACAGCTTGGAGTTCTCGCCGACACCTTTGAGACGGCAATCACTTGGGACCGCTTCCCCGCATTCCACGAAGCGGTCGTCGGCGCTACACGCGAAGCGCTTGGCGAGCCGTGCCGCGTCAGCTGTCGCTTTACGCACCTCTACCCCGACGGCCCTGCCCCCTATTACACGGTTCTGGCACCGGCCCGCCGCGGCGATGAGATCGCCCAGTGGCACCAGATGAAGCAGGCCGCAGGCGACGCGATCATCGCCGCGGGAGGAACGATCACCCACCACCACGCCGTAGGCCGCGACCATCGTCCTTGGTATGACGAGCAGCGGCCCGAGCTATTTGCGGCGGCTCTCGGCGCAGCGAAGCGTGAGATCGACCCGGCCGGGATCCTCAACCCCGGCGTACTGCTCGGCTGAAGCGGTTAGGCCGGCGCCTACTTCTCCGGCTTCGTTGCGTCGGTCAGGTCCTGCTCCACGATCGCCTTGATTTGATCTAGGTCCTCGCCCTCTGGCCCCAGCAGCGGCCAGATGTGCTTGAACGCCAACTGCTGCGCGTGGAATCCGAGCTTGGTCGTGAGGTGGAAATTCGGATCCTCTAGTTGCGGCGGCAGCGGCCACCCCTTCTCCTTCGCGATCTTGATCAGGCCGGGGATCGCGGCGTTGCCCAAGTTGCTCAGCGTCCGGTCGCTCTCCTCCCAGTCAATCTGCCACTTCGGAACCGGGTTGGCGCGCGGGACACCCCAGTCGTCGGGATCGGTCGGCGTCTCCCTGGTGAAGACGTAGTCGATCGGCTTGGCGGCCTTGTCGCGCTCGGTGAACGCATCTCCGATGTCCCAGAGCTTCGTCAGCGTGGCGATCAGCGAGGTGTGGCGGTGCTCGTCGTTGTAGACCGAGCCGGGCTCCACCCAGGGCGAGACGACGATCGCTGGGACTCGGTAACCGGATCGATCGAAGCGGAAGTCCATCTGCCCTGCGGGGGCACCCTTGTCGGGCGCAGGGACGGGGCCTGGCGGCACGTGGTCATAGGTGCCGCCGGGCTCATCCCAGCCGATCAGCAGCGTCGTGTTCCAGACGTTCGCGCCGTCACTGGAGCGCATGCCCCGGTAGGCGTCGTAGATCCGCTGCAAGAACGCATCGCCGGAGAGGATCGAGGACGGAACGTCGACGTCAAGGTCAAGGCCCTTGACCAGAGCTGCTCCTGCTGCCGGGTGGAAGTCGCCGTGCCCGACCAAGAGATTCGGCTCGATCATCGCGAAGTCGGGGAGGTTGCCAGAGGCGGCATCTTTTTCGAACTCGCTGAAGGGCACGAAGTTGGTGGCGAAACGTTCGTGCAGCATCGGCCAGTGGATCAGGCCGGTCAGCGAGGCTCCGGTGTCACCTTCGACGTAGACCTTCCAGCTGCGACCGTGCGCCTCCAAGCGGTTGAAGATCGTCTCGGCGACGTTGTCTTTGATCCAGTGCCCGATCGGCTCGTTGGTGGTACCGCCGGTTGGGAGCGGGCTGCATGTGGCCGCTGTCCAGAACGAACGGTTCATGAACGTCTGCGACGGCACCTCGCAGAACCAATGGTCGAACACGCCGAACTCACGGGCCAGGCCATTGAGAACCGGCACCTGCTCCGGTGTGAAGCACTGCATGATCTGCGAGTACTCCTCATAAGTCGGCTGCCGGCCCATCTCCCAGGTGAAGAAGGAGATGTAGTCAGCGACGAAGCCGTCCATCGTCGGTACTGCGCCCTCTACCGGGGCGTTGTACGGCGCCGTTATCTCATCGCCACCGGCGAATCGGTTGTGATCGTCGAGCGTGCCGAAGAGTTGAGTGTTGGTGTGCGCGTATTCCTCGCCGGAGTCGGGGTTAGGAGCGTCCATGTTGTCGCCCACATGCACGCTGACGGAGCCACTGCCGTCCGGCGGCTGGTGATCTGCCCATGACGGAACCGGGTTGCTGAGTTCCTTCCCAAGTACTCCCTCGAATGTCTTGTCGTCTCCCGGCCCGTAAAGGCTCCCCAGCAGGTTGTCGAGAGATCGGTTCTCGAACAGGACGACGATGACGTGATCGATCGCGTGCGAGCGGTCTGGTGCAGACATTGTTACTCCTAGCTGAGGAAGACCAACTGACAGTGACTCTTAGTTAACCCTACCTCGTCGTATCGTCCTGAGGTACGCCGATGTGAGTCAATCCCGGAGCGTTTCTTGGCTAGCCTGTAATTACTCTGGCTCAGATGACCGACTCAGCTCTCAGCCGTAGTACTCGGCCTGTGATCACATTCCTGATCGTTTCGATCGGGCTGTTCATGGTCACGCTCGACAACCTTGTCGTCTCGACGGCGCTGCCGGTGATCCGCGTTGATCTGAATGCGCCGCTCGAATCGTTGGAGTGGATGGTTAACGCCTACACGCTCAGCTTCGCCGTCTTCCTTCTCACCGGCGCAGCGCTTGGCGACCGCTTTGGTCGGCGCAAGATGTTTTCGCTTGGCGTGGTCGTCTTCTCGCTCGCCTCTGCTGCCGCCGCGTTGGCACCGACCG
Organism: Actinomycetota bacterium; assembly: GCA_009699615.1. GTDB lineage: Bacteria > Actinomycetota > Thermoleophilia > Solirubrobacterales > Solirubrobacteraceae > F1-60-MAGs163. Next base: position 241 of record WLNV01000020.1, on the reverse strand, counting down.
CCGATGCGCTCGTAATCGCTCGTGCGATTCAAGGACTGGGCGCGGCGCTCGTAACGCCGCTATCGCTGACTCTGCTCTCCGAAGCGGTCCCCGAAGAGAAGCGCGGGCTTGCGATCGGCGCCTGGTCGGGCGTCTCCGGCCTTGGAGTCGCGATGGGCCCAGTAGTCGGGGGCGCAATCACGGAAGGCATCTCCTGGCAGTGGATCTTCTGGGTCAACGTGCCGATCGGGCTTGTGATCGC
>WLNV01000002.1 GCA_009699615.1 Actinomycetota bacterium | reverse complement strand
CTTGTACCAAGTTGCCGTCTTGCCAAGATCGGCGAAAGCCGGGAAGCGGTCGGCGTTGATGTTGGTCGCCTTGTCCATCATCATCGCGACCGGGAATTCGTCGTAGATCACCAGTACGACTGGGGTCGAATTGCCCGACTTACCGCTCGCGCCGGAAACGCCGGAGCCTTCGCTGCTCGGCATGATCACGTCAGATACGGGAGAGGCGAAGATGAACAGCGCGAGGAAGATGAACGAGGCGGGCGTAATCACCGTCATGAAGCTGCGTACTGCGGCCGTCTTCCAGAAAGCGAGCGCCACCAGTGCCCCGATTGCAAGCGCGACGATCAACGTGAGTGTGCTGCCAGCGAACGAACCTTTGACGAACTGGAGCGCGATTAATGCCGTCAGCAGCGCAACGAAGAGTAGGTGAACGAGGCGAGCGGCCTTGACTGATGCGGCGCGCACGATCAGCTCGATCAAGGTCAGTACCAACGGTGGGATGAAGGTGACGCCGATCGCGAAGATCAGAATGTCACCCGGTGTGTTCCCGCGCGCAACGAAGAAGGCGTTGTCGGTGCCGAGGACGTCGAAGAGCGGCCGCACCAAGCCAAGCACCCAGAGGGCCGCGAGCTGGAGGCCGAGAACCCACCAAGCTGGCCAAGCGGCCTCGGTGCTCGCTGGTTTTGCCGCCTCAGGTGGGCTTACGGCCTCGGTCATCGTGCTTTGGTCAGCCCCCGGCGCTACCAAGCGGGGCTAGCGTCTGGCCGCCAGAGACCGAGAACAGTTCGACCCGCGCGCTCTTGCCGCTGAGGCTTTGCGGCGGAAGGATGATCGTCACACGGATCCCGCGCGGGGTTGAGACGCTCTGCCCAACGGCGGCGATCGTGCCATTGACCGCAGCGGCCAGCGGGAGGCCGGCGTTGGCCCCAGAGATTGAGCCGGTCAGGTAGATCTGCTTGACGCCAAGGCCCGGCTGGAGCCGCGAATAGAGCTCGCTGTTGTCAAGCTGGGCGCTGGCCGTCGTTGTCGTCTGCGGCAGCGAGGCGACCTGCTTGCCGATCAGCTCCTGATTCGGACCGAGCCGGTAGAGCCCGTCGCGGCCTGGCGGGAAGAGCGCCGCCCACTCACGTGCCAACTGGTCGCGTCGGCGAATCACATCGGCGAAATCAGCGTGAATGAACTTCTCCTGGCGACCGTTGCGCACGTAAACGTCGGTGCTTGTTGGTTCCTCGCTAAGCGGAACGCCATCGAACTTCAGCCCTTCGCCGGTCTTTGTTACTTGGGCGATTGTCGGAACGATGTCCAACGAACGGGTCAGTTTCAGGTCAACCTTGCCGGCCTTCTGGCCTGGCAGCTTGACGAACAGCGGCGTGTTGGCAATCTCGGGCATGTTCTCGTCAGTGACGGGCCTGCGCGAACCGCCGGGGCGGAAGCTGACGCCGTGATCGGCGGTCATGATGAAGAGCGCCCGGTCCCAAATTCCAGCCTGCTTCATGCGCGTGATGACGGAACCGAGCACGCGGTCGCTGTACTCGGCTTGAATCAGGAAACGCTGCAGACCAACGTCGACCATGTACTTGTTCTTCGTCCAGACGCCGCCATCGCGGTCGGCGAGCCCGGCCGCATCGCCGCCGTCGGTCAGGTACTGATCGCCGGTCGGTCCGAAGCGCCACGGCACGTGCGGCATCAGCACATGCATCACGTAAAGAGGAGGCCGTCCCTTGCCGCTGATCCCGTTCTGGAGCTTGGCAATCTGACGTAGGTTGTCGTTGACGAAGGCGGCGCCAGCCAGTTCACGAATCGGCGGGCTGGCAACGAAACGAGCCTTTGGATCTTCCTTGTGCAGCGTCGAAACCTTCGGCCCCGATGCCGCGACATCGGCGAAGTCGCCGTCTGTCGAACCGATTGCAGGGAGCTTGTCGGCGAGCTGCTGCGGCAGCACAACGCGGCCAGCCACAACGGTCAGGTCGTTAAGGAGCGAGTTCAGCCGCTTTCCGGTCGGGTCGCGCGGCTTCGGACGGCAGATCGACGGCGGGCAGACCGGGGTCAGCGCCTCAATCGATTTGACGCGATGGCTGGCGGCCAGCATCGTGTAGACGCTCTGCGGGTAGGAGGTCAGTTGCTGGCTGACGGGGGTGGGGCGGATTCCGGTCAGGACGGCTGGAACGGCAGACCAAGTGCCGTCACTGACGGTCATGCTGTTCTTGTACCAAGTCGATGTTTCCGAGAGTTTGGCGAAGTTGGGGAAGCGTTCTGCGTCAATCGAGGTGTTCTTGTTCATCAGCGCAGCGGCCGGCATTTCGTCGTAGATCACAATCACGACCGGCGTTTGGCTGCCGCCCAGCCCGCTGATGCTGGTGCCCTGGGCGCTTGGGATTATCAGGTCGGAGAGTGGCGAGGCGAAGATGAAGAGCGCGAGGAAGATGAACGGCGCCGGCGTGATCACGGAGAGGAATGTGCGCATCCCCGCCTTCGTCCAGAAGGCCCAGGCAATCAGAGCGCCGATAGCCAGCGATAGCGCGAATGCGACGAACGTCGTTGAGAAGGGACCCTTGACGAACTGCAGCGCAACGATCGCTGCCAGCAGGCCGACGAAGACCAGGTGAACGACCCGCGACGCGGGCTTCGAGAAGGCGCGGACGACCAGTTCAATCAGCGTCAGGACGAGAGGCGGGATGAAGGTGATGCCAATCGCAAAGATCAGGATGTCGCCGGAGGTGTTGCCGCGGGCGACGAAGAATGAGACGTCGCCGTCGAGAACGTCAAAGAGCGGCCTTACAAGACCAAGGCACCAGAGCGCGGCGAGCTGGAGGCCAAGCATCCACCAAGCGGGCCACTTTGCAGGCCCCGACTGCTTTTCGACCTTGTCGGCCGAGGGTTCACTGCTCAATTCAGGACTGCGGCGCGTCGTGCTCAGCCGGCTCATCGGCTGCAGCGGTGGTCACGGTCGAGGACTCTTCTTCCTCGTCGCCGCGCCCGAAGAATCCCTTGATCCGCTTCCAGTACATCTTCATCGCGACGCCCGCAGCGGCAAAGCCACCGACGAGAATCTGGGCGATCATCGAGCCGCTACCGGCATCGAGATAGGCAAGGGTGGTGTGAAGACTGGCCATGGGGAGGACTCCTGAGTCGAGTGGGACGCGGGCCGGAAGCCTACGCGGTAACAACTTGTACAACTAGGTTACCGGGTTGTTATCGGGAATCCTGCAGTTGAGGGGAAAAGCCGCGAGTAAGGGGCGCGGAGGAGCTTTCGGTCAGCGCTTGAGCAGTATCCACACGAGCGTGGCCGCAAAGGCGATCTGCCCGAAGGTAAAGGCGATTCCGAGGTTGGAGGCACCAAACAGGAGTGCGATCAGCGTGCCGAGTGTGAATGCAGCGATCATTGCGACGAGTTGAACAGGCTGTGAACGGATCATGCGGCCGCTCCGATGTCGTTGCGTTCTGCGACGAGCCGCACGATGTCGCCGATGATCGAGGTGATCTCGAAATCCTTTGGCGTGTAGACGCCGGCGACGCCGGCTGCCGTGAGCTCGGGTAGATCGGCGTCGGGGATGATCCCGCCGACCACTACAGGAGCGTCGACGCCCAGTTCAGCCATGTCGTTGATCACGGCCGGAATCAGCTCGCGATGGGATCCAGAGAGGATCGAGAGGCCGACGACGTCGACATCTTCCTGCATCGCGCTGGTCGCGATCTGCGCGGGGCTCAAACGGATGCCCTCGTAAACGACTTCCATTCCGGCGTCACGGGCGCGGACGGCGATCTGCTCGGCGCCGTTCGAGTGGCCGTCGAGGCCCGGCTTGCCGACGAGGATCTTGATCCGGCGGCCCAGCGCCTCGCTTACGCGGTTGACTTCGTCGCGCAGCGCGGCGAGCGACTCATCGTCGCTCCCGCTACTGACGGCGCCGCCGACGCCGGTCGGAGCGCGATATTCGCCAAAGCTGGTGCGCAGCGCTGCGGCCCATTCGCCGGTCGTCACGCCGGCCTTCGCGGCGGCGATTGTTGCGGGCATGATGTTCTCGCTGTCGTCAGCGGCGACGCGGACCAGTTCGGCGATCGCGGCCTCGGCGGCCCCGGCGTCACGCTGTTCGCGCCAGGCGCGGACGGCCTCGGCCTGCTCGGCCTCGAGCGCCGGGTCAACGGTCAGGATGCCGCCGTCGCTGCCGGCCATCAGCGGCGACTCTTCGGTTTCCGTGAAGCTGTTGAGACCGACGACGATCTGCTCACCGCTCTCGATTCGGCGCATCCGCTGGCGGTGGCTGTCAACCAGCGCGCCCTTCATGTACTCGACCGCTTCAACGGCGCCGCCCTGGCTGGCAACGACTTCAATCTCGGCGCGGGCGCCGGTCAGCAGTTCATCGACGAGGCCGTCCATCACGACCGAGCCTTCAAAGATGTCGGGGTACTCGAGCAGATCGGTCTCGTAGGCCATCAGCTGCTGAATCCTCAGCGACCACTGCTGGTCCCACGGGCGCGGCAGGCCGAGTGCCTCGTTCCAGGCAGGAAGCTGAATCGCGCGGGCGCGAGCGTCGCGGCCAAGCGTGACCGAAAGCATCTCGAGCACGATCCGTGGCACGTTGTTCTCAGGCTGCGATTCGGTCAGGCCGAGTGAGTTGACCTGTACGCCGTAACGAAGTCGCAGCTTGCGCTCGTCGGTGACGCCATAGCGCTCGCGGCCGATCTCCTCCCAGAGGATCGTCATCGCGCGCAGCTTGGCGTGCTCCTCGATGAAGCGCATGCCGGCGTTGACGAAGAACGAAATGCGACCGAAGACGTCACCCATCCGCTCTGGCGCGACGCGCTCGGCGGCGGCGTCGAGGACGGCAATCGCGTTGCTCATCGCAAAAGCGATCTCCTGAACCGGTGTAGCACCGGCTTCCTGCAGGTGGTAGCTGCAGATGTTGATCGGGTTCCACTGCGGAACGTGCTCGACGGTGTAGGCGATCATGTCGGCGATCAGGCGCATCGACGGCGCTGGCGGGAATGCGTAGGTGCCGCGCGCAAGGAACTCTTTGATGATGTCGTTCTGCGTAGTACCGGTCAGCTCGGTCTGGGAAGCGCCCTGTTCCTCGGCGACCGAGATGTAGAGCGCCAGCATCCATGCCGCGGTCGCGTTGATCGTCATCGAGGTGTTCATCTTCGCCAGCGGAATCTCTTTCAGCAGCGCTTCCATGTCGCCGCGGTGGGCGACGGGAACGCCAACCTTGCCGACCTCGCCGCGCGCGATCGGGTCATCAGGGTCGTAGCCGGTCTGCGTTGGCAGGTCGAAAGCGATCGAAAGGCCGGTCTGACCCTTCTCCAAGTTGGAGCGGTAGAGCTCGTTCGACTTCTCTGCTGTGGAGTGGCCGGCGTAAGTGCGGATCATCCACGGGCGGTCCGGTTCGGGAAGGCGGGGGTTCATGGGGCGATTGTATGCTGAGGAGCCTTGTCAGAGCTTGAAGTCATCGATCTGCAACATCTGGGCCGCGAAGAGTCGATCTGCTCCTACAGGCAGGGCGATGTGATCATCGATCCGGGGCCGCAGGTCAGCAGCCAGCACGTAATTGACGCGCTCGGGGGCGAGGCGCCGCGGGCGATTCTGCTGACCCACATCCACCTCGACCACGCCGCGGCGACCGGTGCGTTGATCGAACTTTGGCCCGAGACTGAGGTTTGGGTTCACGAGCGCGGAGCGCCGCATGTGATCGATCCCGAACGGCTTATCGCCAGTGCGACGCGCCTTTACGGCGATGACATGGAACGGCTCTGGGGAACGATTCTGCCGGTGCCGGAGGAGCGCGTCCGCGTGCTTCGCGGCGACGAGCGGATCGGCGATTGGCGCGCGCTCTACACGCCGGGCCATTCCGGAAACCACATCGCCTATCTGCACGAGCCAACCGGCACGCTCTTCAGCGGCGACGTTGCCGGAATGCGGAGGCTCGGCGGGCCCGTGATGGCGCCGACGCCGCCGCCGGAGATTGATCTCGATGGGTGGGCGAAGTCGATTGAGCTGATCGAGAGCGTCGGGCCCGAGCGGCTCGCCGTGACTCACTTTGGTGTGCACGAGGAGGTTGACGAGCATTTGAAGGCCTTGCGCGCAGACCTCGCGCGGGCCGAAGCGTGGGCGCGCGACGCGCCCGATGCCGAGGCCTACGCAGCGCTGCAGCGTGAGTGGCTGACCGCCGCGGCCGATCCGGCGACGGCGGCCGGCTACTTCGCCGTGATGCGTTCCGAGGACGGCTACGCAGGGCTGACGCGAGCGCTACTGCAGCGCGAGAAGTAGCCAGCGGCTAGCCTTTTAGGCGATGTCGCAGACAGTTGAACTCCCCCGCACCCAGGGCCCCGGCTCCGGAATCGGTGGCCAATGGCGCGTAATCGTGCGCAACGACGACCACAACACCTTTGATGGTGTGGCTGGCGCACTTTCGCGCACGCTGCCGGGCGTGACGCTCGATGGTGGCTTCGCATTGGCCGATGAGATTCACAACCGCGGCCTAGCGATTGTCTGGAGCGGCCATCAAGAAGCGGCCGAGCTTTACTGGGAACAGCTGCGCGACGCGGGCCTGACGATGGCGCCGCTCGAGCAGAGCTAACGAAGCGGCCGACTAGGACTGAACGGCAGGCTCAGCGTCCGGCTCGGGAGCCTGACCGGCGTCCGACTTACCCGCCCCGCCATTCGGCTGCGCCGCGTCGATGCGCCCTTCTCCGACGAGGTCGTTCCACGCGTAGAAGACCGGCACCTGGTACCAGCCGGAGGTGATTGCGCGGAACTCGGTCATCTCAGGGCCGGACCACCAGCGCTCAAAATCGAGCTTGCTTTCGAACTGTGCGATCTGCGTGAACTTGTAGCGGTCGTCACGGCTGCGGTGAACGGCCCAAGCGGTCGCGCCGTAGCGGAGCGCGGTCGGCGCGACGTCATGCAGCGCGGCCTCCAACTTGTCTCCACGGAAGCCGTTTGCGTACCAAGGAATATCGACAACGCTCGTCATTAGGCACCTACCTCTGCTCGAATTGCCGGCGGCTCGGCTGGGGTTTCACCGCTGCGACCAAGATTCTCCTCTTCGGCCCCGACGAGAACAGCGATTTTGCCTGCGTGCTTGTTCTCATGCATTAGCTGGTGGGCGACGGCGACGTCCTCAAAACCCATCGTCTTCCAGAGCACCGGCTTGATCAAACCGTCATCGATCAGCTTGTTTGCCTTCGTGCACTCCCAGGCGTTGGCGAAGTGCGAGCCAAGGATCTCCTTCTGGCGCATCCAGAGATAACGGACGTCGAAGTCGAGCGTGAAGCCCGAAGTGGCGCCGCAGATGACAACCTTGCCGAACGGCTTGACTGTGAAGACAGAGGTCGGGAAGGTCGCCATTCCGACATGTTCGAAGACGATGTCGGGAGCTTCGCCAAGGATCTCCTTGACGCGCTTTGCAAACGCTCGGCTTACCGCGAAGCGCTCCTTCTCTTCCTCCGGCGTCTCGTTGCCGGTTCGCATCATTCCCGCGAACTCACGGCGGTCGATGTAGTCGGTTGCGCCGAGCTGCTTAATCAGTTCGCCCTTGCCCTCGGACGAGACAACGCCAACGCTCTGAGCGCCTGCTGCCTTGACAAGCTGGGTTGCGAATACGCCGAGGCCGCCGGCGGCGCCCCAGATAAGAACGCGTTGGCCAGCCTGCAGCTTGGCGCGGTCGAGCAGCATGCGGTAGGCGGTGAAATAGGTGAGGCCATAGCTGGCCGCTTCCTCCCAAGAGAGCGCAGCGGGCTTCGGCAGTAGCTGCTGGGCCTGCACCTTCGTGAACTGGGCGAATGAACCCCAGGTCGTTTCGTAGCCCCAAATCTTCTGCGACGGCGCGGCCATCGGGTCGAGGCCGTGGACCTCGACATCTTCGTATGAAGCCTGGTTGCAGTGGACGACCACCTCGTCGCCTGGCTTCCAGCGCGTGACGCCAGCGCCTACCTTCCAGACGATTCCGGAGGCGTCAGAGCCGCCGATGTGATGTCCGAATTCGGGGTGATCGCCGGACTTGAATACCGAGACAGGCTTGCCGAGGGCGGCCCAGACGTTGTTGAAGTTGACGCCGGCTGACATCACTCGAACGACGACCTCGAAGGCCGCCGGTTCAGGCGTGTCAACCTCTTCGAGCTGGAAGGCGTCGATCGGCTCGCCTTCGCGCTCCTCGCGGATCACCCAGGCGGTCATTGTTTTCGGCAGCTCGCCCGGTTCAGTGCTCACATTTGCGATTGCGGAGATGTCAACGGTCATGGCGCCCATCTTACGGTTTGCGCGCGGAAGGAGACTTGCCGGGGCGAGTAGTCCGGGGTGGCGCCGATACTTGGCGGCGATGGCGAGCGATCAGAACAGCAGTAGCGAGCGGACGCAGGCCTTCGACCTGGACCGCACGATCTCATTGAGCGACGGCATCTTTGCCTTCGCGCTGACGTTGCTGGTGCTAAGCATCAGCGTCCCTGAGATCGCGGCAAGCAGCTCCAGTAGTGAGCTTTGGACGGCACTGAAAGAGCGCCAAGGCGAGATCATCTCCTACCTGATCAGCTTTGCCGTCATCGGCGGCTTCTGGATCCGTCACCACAAGTTCTGCGGCATGCTGAAGAGCGTCGACGGTCCGTTCCTCGTGATCAACCTGATCTATCTCGCGACGATCGCCTTCATTCCATACCCGACGCAGTTACTCGGCGATTTCGGGAACGCGGCAGCGTTTTCTTTCTACGCGGCAGCGATTTCGATTTCGATCCTCGCCTCAGCGGCGCTCAACGAGCACGCGTTGCACTCGAAGCTGTTCGCCACTCCGCGCACACGCGACGAGACCAAGGAGGTTCGCATCAGCGGGGGGTTGGTGGCTGCCGGGTTCATCCTCTCAATCCCTCTCGTGCTGCTGACGAACGATCTCTGGCTCGGCTACCTCTGCTGGTTCATTGGGCCGAATGTCCGCCTGCTTCGGCGGGAGCGCAGCTCAGGGGAGCATTAGGTCATTTTGCGCTGACGGCCGCTCGCCGCTGACGCTGAGCAGCGAAGCCGGGATCGAGTCCCCTTCAACCGAGAGAGAGTAGGTGCCGTCGGTCACGTTGGCTTTGATCGCTGCGGTGTTGTTCGGCGCGATCGTCGTGCTCTGACTGCTTAGCTGCAGGTCGGAGCTGCCGGATGGAGAGTTGGCGGCGAACGTGATCTTTTGATCCGTGCCGGTCAGGTTGCTGATGACCAGCGTCACCGGGCCGCCGCCGATTCGGTTCGGCGAGATCGAAATCTTCTTCGGCATCAGCGAAGCACTGAGCTGCAGCGGGACAGGAGGGCGGAGCTCGTTGTCTGTTCGCTCCTTCGTGCCACAGGAGGCAAGGGCCACCGCGGCGAGCGGCAGGAGGGCGAAGCTGGTTATGCGAGTCGCTTTCAGCATTGGTTGTCCTACGGCGCTTGATGCACCGCTGAAGCGAACTCTAACGGACGCTTAGAGACCGATGCTGGAGTGCTCGTCGGCGGGCTCATCGGTGAGCGAGAAGAGCTCGGCCTGGAGGCGTTCCCATGCTTCGCTCTCGGCACGTGCGTACTCGCTGCCTTGAATATCGCGGAGATCTTCGAGGTAGTTCTCCCACGCAGCCTGCACGCGCGGATCGAGTGTTGTCTTCGGTTGCGGCGTGGTCGTGGTCACGGCAGTCATCCTCCTCCAGCTCGATGATCGGATGACTGTACCCCTCGCCCCGGAGGGTTGGTGCTGAAACCGGCTAATGCCCGCTGGCAGCGGGAAAAAGCTTCGCTTCGACTGCGCCGTCGCCGACTTGAAGTGTTGTTCCGTCTTCAGCCTCGCGGCGAATCAGAGCCAACCCGATCGGCCCGTTTTCGGGTGAGTGGGCGATGCTCGTCAACGTTCCCACCTCGCGCTCGCCGTTGCTGAGCGCATCACCAAGCTCAGCTTCGCCGCTCAGCCGCAACGAGCAGAGCCTGCGGTTGGGGCGGCCGCGATAGTGCAGCCTGGCGATCGTCTCCTGGCCGACATAACAGCCCTTCGTGAAGCTGACGGCGCGTTCGTTGAGTCCCGCCTCCTGAGGGATGACGGTCTCGTCCAAGTCGACGCCGTAGCGGGGTCGGCCGCTTTCGATGCGGGCCAGTTCGGCGAGCGGCTCACCGGCGGCGACTGCGCCCTGCTCGAGCAGGGCGACTCGCACCGCTTCGGCGGCGTCGGCAGCGCAGAGAACGTCAACGCCCAGATCGGTTGCGATCAGGAGAACCGGCCAGCCGCCGAGATCGGTTGCGGCGTTGTCATCCTCGTGCGCGCCGAGCTTCTCGTCGCCGAGAATCGCGCGCGACTGCGGCCCAATAAGCGAGAAGAGGCTGGTTTCAAGTGTCCGCTTGTGAAGCTCGGCGTCGTAGCCGACGAGGCCGTGGCGGACGGCATCGAAGATCGCCTGCAGCGCGCAGCGTTCCATGTCAACCAACAACTCGTCATCGGTCTCGAGCACGCGCAAGTCACCAAGCATCCGGCCCTTCGACGTACAGCAGGCTGCAAGGCAGCCACGCCCAGGGGTGAGCGCTTCGATCTCGTTCGTGACAACTGCGCTGAGCGCTTCCTTGGCCTGTGGGCCGGTGAGCGCGAGCCGGCCGCGGCCCGAGCGGTCAATCAGCGCCGCGCCGCTGCGCAGCGCGGTGATCTCGGCAGCGGATGGTGAGGCGTCGGGCATCGTCGTTCGAGGATAGGCGCAGCGCCTTGCGCGGTCTTAATTAGCTGGCTTGATCATAAATGTTAGGCGTGGCATAATCTGGCGATGGAGCGGATGCATGAACGCCACAGCCCCGCTGTTGAGGACTACGCGAAAGCGATCTACACGCTGCAGGAACAGGCCGAAGGACCGGTAACAACGACCGCTCTGGCCGAGCGGCTCGGCGTAAGCGCCGCGTCGGCTTCGGGGATGGTGCGCCGCTTTGGCGAGATCGGGCTTGCCGAGCACGAGCCCTACAAGGGCGTAGAACTGACCGATGCAGGCCGTGCAGTCGCGCTCGAAGTGATCCGGCACCACCGCCTGATCGAGCTGCTGTTGGCTGACCTTGGCGTTCCCTGGGACAGGGTTCACGACGAGGCGGAGGTGCTGGAGCATCACATCTCGGAGGAGCTTGAGGCGGTGATTGCCGCCCGTCTTGGAGACCCGACGCACGACCCTCATGGCGACCCGATCCCGGCCGCCGACTTGACGCTTGATGAGAGGCCAACCGTCTCGCTTGATCAACTCCAGCCGGGGGAAGGCGGTCGCTTCGTGCGCGTCTCCGACGCCGATCCCGAGATGCTGCGATACCTCACTGGGTTGGGGCTGGCCCCGGGAGAGATGCTTGAGCTGTTGCGCCGCGAGCCGTTCGAAGGCCCGCTGATAGTCGGTTTCGGTGGCCAAGAGCACCCGCTTGGGGTGGCGCTTGGACGGGCGATGCGGATAGAGGCGGCGAAGTGACGGCGCCGCTTCGAGAGGAACTCGGCGCTGACGCAATCCCGGCCGGCGTCGACGCCGAGACTGCGGTGCAGCTTGACCTGAGTGACCTCGAGCGACTGCGCAGTCGCGGGCGGATGCGGACGATGTTGGCGCTGCTGGGCCCGGCCTTCGTTGCCTGCATTGCCTACATCGACCCTGGAAACTTCGCGACCAACATCAGCGCCGGGTCAACCTTCGGCTACCTGCTGGTCTGGGTGCTCGTCAGCGCCAACCTGATGGCGATGCTGATTCAGAACCTGTCAGCAAAGATCGGCATTGCGACAGGCCGCAATCTTCCTGAACTCTGCCGCGAGCACTTCCGGCCGCCGGTCGTCAGGGGGCTCTGGCTGCAGGCCGAGGTCGTTGCGATGGCGACCGATCTGGCCGAGTTCGTTGGTGCGGCGCTGGCACTGAACCTGCTCTTCGGCGTCCCGTTGTTCGCAGCCGGTTTGATCACGGCTGTCGCGTCGTTTGCGGTCCTCTCACTGCAGCAGCGCGGCTATCGCCGCTTCGAGGTAGCGATCTCATTCTTCCTCCTAATAATCCTGCTCGGTTTCCTCTACAACACGCTGAAGATCGGCTTCGACCCGGGCGCTGCGGCAGCGGGGTTGGTGCCCTCGTTTGACGGATCGAACAGCGTGCTGTTGGCAGCGGCAATCCTCGGCGCGACGGTGATGCCGCACGTCATCTATCTCCACTCAGCACTAACCCAGGGGCGCATTAAGCCGCGCGATGACGATGAGCGCAGGCAACTGCTGCGGTTCCAGCGCGTCGATGTAACGGTCGCGATGGGCCTGGCCGGGGTGGTCAACCTGCTGATGCTGGTTGTCGCCGCCTCACTCTTCTTCGAGGGGCCTCTCGGCGGCACGGCAACGATTGAGGGCGCCTACAACGGCTTTGATCAGCTCGTCGGCGGCGACGCTGCGCTGGCCTTCGCGCTAGCGCTACTGGCTTCCGGCTTTGCGAGCTCGAGCGTTGGTACCTACGCCGGTCAGGTCGTGATGCAGGGATTCATTAACCGAACGATTCCGCTCGCGCTGCGTCGCTCGATCACGATGGCTCCTGCGCTGATTGTGCTGGCAATCGGCGTAAACCCAACGGATGCCCTGGTTATCAGTCAGGTCGTGCTTTCTTTCGGGATCCCGTTCGCGCTTGTGCCGCTGGTGCTGCTCACGCGCCGAGCCGACGTCATGGGCGCGCTCGTAAACCGGCGCGTGACGACGCTTGCGGCTTCGCTCGTGGCCGCGTTGATCATCGCACTGAACCTCTTTCTTCTAGTTCAGATCACAATCGGCTAGCGCCGCGGCTGCGCGGCCGGGTAACCTGCAGGGCGTAATGGGACTCGCCGCTTCATTCCAAGAGGTTCTCGATTCATTGCCCGACGACTGGTCGGACCTCGACCTCGACCTGCGGATCTTCGATGAGTCGCGTTATGTCGAAGCGGCAACCTTCCTGGTCGTCTGCAATGCACAGCCGTACTCGCATAACGACTGGCACTGGAAGCTGCTCTGCGCGCACCGCTTCGGCCACGCCGCAGCGCCGCAGGCCGTTCACCGCTCGCTGCTGTTCCTGGACGAGGCCGGGATCGATGGCGAGTTCGTCGTCCGTAGCGTCCGTTCCGGCCGCGCGCCGGTATTCGACTCCTGGGGGCGGCCGGAGAGCGTGCGCGAAGATTTCCGCCGCATTCACAACCAGTAGAGATGGCGAAGGTCGTAGCCGCCGTTCCCGATCTGCTGTTCGGTTCGAAGTTGGAATCGGCGCTGAGCGGCGCCGGCTTCGAGTGCAGCCTGATCGCCGATCTGCAAACGGCGCGCGCCGCTGCCGCCGATGCAGATCTGCTCGTTGTCGATCTGACCGATGCCGACTTCGGTGGCGTCGCGATGGTTGCTGAGATGGGGAAGGCCGGTGAGCTCGCGTCGCTGCGCACACTTGGTTTCTACAGCCACGTTGAACCGGAGGTCAAAGCGGCCGCCACGGAGGCTGGGTTCGACCTTGTTGTGCCGCGCTCGCGGATCAACCGTGAGGGCGCCGAGCTCGCAGCGAAGCTGCTCGCCGGCGCATAGACTTGCGAAGCAATGCGTCGTCGCGTCACCTTCTCCCGCAACTTCACGCTCTCGCTCTCACGCAGCTGCCAGTGCTACTGCAAGTACTGCGCCTTCAAGACGCATCAGCCCCATCTGCACACCCCGGACGAGGTCGATCGCTTCATCGAACAGGCGGTCCGGCGCAACTCGAAGGAGCTGCTGATCCTGACTGGAGAGCGGCCGGAGGCTGTCGAGGGCGTTGCCGAGCAGCTCGCGGAGCTTGGCCACGCGGATTTCACGGCCTACGTCGTATGGGCCTGTGAGCGGGCGCTTGAGCGCGGGCTGTTGCCGCACACCAACCTTGGCGTAGTCCCGCGCGACGACCTGATCCGGCTCCGCGCCGTCACCGCATCGCAGGGTTTGATGCTCGAATCGACACGCGATGATCTGATTGCCCACCAAGGTTCGCCGACGAAGGCTCCTGCGCGGCGGCTGGAGATGATCGAGTGGGCCGGCGAGCTGAAGATCCCGTTCACGAGCGGAATCCTCGTTGGGATTGGCGAATCGCACGAGGATCGCCTTGAGGCGCTCGATGCGCTGGCTGAGGCCAACTCTCGCCACGGGCACATCCAAGAGGTGATCATCCAGAACTTCGTGCCGCACGATTCCTACTACGGCGAGGACGTCGGCGAGCTGGCGGACGCGGCTGCGACGCGTTTCTGGGAGACCGGGATCGGCGAGCCGAGCGGAGCCGAGCTGCCGGCTTGGGCGACCGGCGTGACGATTGAGCAGCTTGAGCAGTTGATCGTTTACGCGCGCGAGAACCTGCCCGGCGTTGGCGTTCAAGTGCCGCCAAACCTCTCAGAACACTGGCCGCAGCTCGTTGCCGCCGGAGCGACCGACCTCGGCGGACTCTCAGCCAACGGTGACCACATCTCTCCCGAGCAGCCGTTCCCGTCACCGCATCAAGCCCGAGCGCGGCTGCTTGAGGATGGCGTTGCGCTTACCGAGAGGCTCTGCGTCTACTCCAGCTACATCGGCACAGAGTGGACCGCTCCGGCAGTGCTCGACACGATCCGCGCCAAGTACTGGAGTTTCATTCCGCGCGGCGGGTCCGGCCGCAGCGAGGCGCCGTTTGCGATCAACTCCGACCTTGTCGGCCCCGCAATCGAGAAGGGGCGCGCCGGTGAAGCGCTCGGGGCGGAGGAGCTGACGGCGCTGTTCGCTGAGACTCGGCCCGAAGCGATCGAGCAGATTCGCGTCGCCGCTGACGAGCTGCGGGCAGAGCTGGTCGGCGAGAAGGTCAGCTTCGTCGTAAATCGCAACATCAACATCTCAAACGTCTGCACGGTCGGCTGCGCATTCTGCGGCTTCGGTCAAAGTCGCCGCTCGCCGGAGGCTTACAACCTTGATCAAGCGGAGTTCGTACGTCGAGTTGACGAGGCAGTCGAATTCGGCGCCAGCGAGCTCTGCATCCAGTCTGGGATTCACCCCGATTGGCAGCTCGACGACTACCTCAGTTGGCTTCGGTTGGCTAAAGCGACCGCGCCGCAGCTCCACCTCCACGCCTACAGCCCGATGGAGATCGCCCACATGTGTGACATCTCGGGCCTGCCTGCGGCCGAGGTCTTCGCGCAGCTCGCCGAAGCAGGCCTCGGTTCAACGCCGGGAACGGCGGCCGAGGTCCTTGACGACGGAGTGCGTCAGCGGATCAGCCCCAACAAGCTGCCAGCGGCGCGCTGGGTCGAGATCATCGAAGCGAGCCACCGCGCCGGGCTCCGCTCAACAAGCACCGTGATGTTCGGCCACATCGAGGAACCGTGGGAACTTGCCGAACATATGCGCGTAATCCGCGAACTGCAGCAGCGGACGGGGGGGATCACGGAGTTTGTGCCGCTCTCATTCATTCCCTTCCACACGCTGCTCGGTCGCACGCACGGGATCGAAGAGATCAGCCGTGAAGAGAACCTCAAACACACCGCCGTCTTCCGCCTCGCGCTGGGCAAGACGATTCCAAACCTGCAGGCGAGCTGGGTCAAAATGGGTCTTGATACGGCGACCGAGGCGCTGCGATGGGGCGTCAATGATCTTGGTGGCACGCTGATGGAGGAGAACATCAGTCGCCTTGCCGGCAGCTACCACGGTGTGCGCCTCGAGCCTGAGGATTTGATCGCCGCGGCGCACCGCGCCGGTCGTCCGGCCTTCGAACGTGAGACGCTCTACGGCGTGAAGAGCGAATATCCACTCGGCGGGAAGATTGAGGCGGTGACGGCATGACCGGACTCGGCGACGACCAACAGGCGATTACGCCCGAAGGGCTGAAGGCCTTGGAGGCCGAACTGGCCGAACTCGAGGGACCAAAGCGGGCCGCGCTCTCGAAGCGGATTCAGGCCGCGCGCGAAGAGGGTGACCTAAAGGAGAACGCCGAGTACCACATCGCAAAGGACGACCAGTCGCACATGGAGACGAAGATCCTGCGCCTGCGCGAGCGGCTGCGCAGCGCCGTCGTCGTAGAAGCCGACAGCACTGCAAAGGTCGTGGCCTTCGGAATGCCGGTCACGGTCACCGACCTGGAGTCAGGCAAGCAGCAGACCTTCACGATCGTTGGGCCAACCGAAGCGAAGCCGGCGGCAGGGAAGCTTTCGAGCGAGTCGCCGGTCGCCCAGGCGCTGTTGGGATCGGCTCCGAAGGACGAGGTCCAAGTTGAAACGCCTGGCGGTGCACGCCGATGGCGCGTCGATTCGCTCGGCAGTTAGAGGAAGCGATCTTCTGACGGCGGCCTGAGCAGCGCCTGCGCGCCGGGCCCGTCATCGACGCTGATCAAGCGGTCGAGGCCGCGAACGACGACCGCTGGGCAGGAGCCATCCTTCGTGCGGGCAAGGTCGGCCGCCGCGGCGGCCTGGTCGGCCACGGCGATCAAGGTTGCGCTCAGAGGCCTGCCCTCGCTGTCCTTGCGTCCGCGCCAATCCTCAAGCGGTGTCAACCCCGCCAGTCCGATTGCCACGTCGACCTGTCCGAGTCGCCAGGCGCGGCCAAACGAATCGGTGATCAAGACCGCCGGGTGGCCCGGCAGGGCGGCGCGGAGAGCGCGGGCGCTGGCATCAGGATCGCGTGGCAGGAGGACTAGCCGACCTTCGGCGCCGGAGTTTGAAGCGTCGACGCCGGCGTTGGCACAGATCAGGCCGTGATGGGTGCGGCATACGAGCAGGTCGCCGCTATCGCGAATGATCGACGCGCTCTGTTGGAGAATCACTTCGACTTGGCGCGGGTCGCGCTGCTGCCGCTCGGCGATCTCAATCGCCCGCGGCGAGGGCTCAATGTCGGCGAGCTCGACGGTTGATCCTTCGGCCTTGGAGACGATCTTGTGGGCAATGACGAGCAGGTCGCCGGCGTCGATCGGTTGCTCGGCCGCCGCAGTGATCATCGCTGCCAGGTCGTCACCCGGACTTATCTCCGGCAGTCCTTCAACCGTCAGCAGTTCAATTCGGCTCACCGCGGGCCGAGCCGCCCGATCACGGCACGGGTGTACGGCGCGACACTGGGTTCTTGATCCTCAAGCGCTGTGTAAAGAGCGTCAAGGTCGTCGGCAGTATCAACGTCGAGGCCGATTCCAAAGTTGGGTTCGATCCGCGATGACGCGCCGGCGGCGTCGGCAATCTGCTGGTGCCGTTCGCAGCTGCCCTCTCCGAATGATGGGCTGATCACGTCGGCGGGGGTGAGGATCAGTGCGTTGGTTCCGTTGCCATGGCGGTCGGGGATGATTACGACCTCGTCTTCAGCGAGTGACCCGATCAGTGAATCAATCTCGGCCGGGTTGACCGCGGGAACGTCACCGGCAATCAGGAGCGTGTGGAAGGCGCCGTCGGCGACAGCCCAGTCGATCCCTCGCTGTGCAGCTTCGCTGTGGCCTTCGCTTGGGTCATCCGCGACCACCTGGGCACCTGCGCCGCGGGCCAGCGCCTCGGCGCCCGGCTCGCTGGTCACGACGACGATGTCATCGACCAGATCACAGCGACGCAGCGCAGCAAGTACGTCGCTGAGCATTCCGGTCGCCAGTGCGAGTCGTTGCGCCGAAGAGAGGCCGCCGTCCGCAAGGCGCGCCTTGGCGGAAGGAAACCGCTTGACCGGCAGTACGGCAACGAGACTCATACTCAGAGAGATAGCGCGTCAGCGGCCGCGAGTGCGTTGCGGGCAACGATGCGGCGCGACTGCGGAGAGTCCATCAAAGTCGATGCGACGGTCACCTTGAGCCCCTCGATCGCGACCGGCTCGTCGGTAATCAGCCCATCTATCAGGCCTTCGTAGGCAGCGGCGATTCCGGCCGCGTCCACGCTCAGGCCGGCGTGCTTCATGAACTCAGCGGTTGGGCCTTTCAGCACAGAGCCGCCGACGATCGGTGAAACGGCCAGCAGCGGCGCCGGTGAATCAAGCAGCGCGTCGTAGAGGCCGCTTAGCTCGAGAATTGGCCCGATCGAGATGACGGGGTTGGAAGGACCGATGATGATCGTCCGCGCGTTGGCGATCGCCTCCATCACCTCGGCGGTGGGCCTCGCTTCATCGATCCCAATCAGCCGGACGCCGTCAACCGGCCCTGCGCCCTGCTCGGAGATCAGGAACTGCTGGAGCCCGTGCCAGCTGCCGCGTGCATAGACCTGCGTCTGAACCTGTTGGTTGCTCATTGGCAGGACGCGGGCCTCGACACCAATCGCGTTCGTCAGCAGTGCCATTGCTCGGGTCGGTGTGCTGCCTCGCTCGAGCAGGCGGCGTCGCTCGGCGCACCAGGCGATGTCGCGGTCGCCGAGGTTGAACCAAACGCTGCTGCCGTGCCGACGCAGCGCGTCCATTGCTTTGAAGCTGTCTCCATCGATTCCCCAGCCGCGATCATCGATCAAGTCGGCGAGAGTGAAGCTGATCAGGTCCGGGTCGGGAGAGACCGGCACGCCGTAGATCTCGATGTCGTCGGCAGTGTTGGCGATTACGACGAGATCCTCGCCGACGTGGTCGAGCAGCCCGCGCGCCAGCTTCGCGCCGCCGGTTCCGCCAGCGAGGACGACTACCGGGCCGCGGCTCACAGCCCGGTGATGCGGATGCCGGTGTGAGCCTTGTTGCGGATGTTGATGCCGATCATTAGTGCAGTGAGCGATTCGGTAATGCGCGAGTTCTCAAGCCGCCCGGCATCAACTGCACGCAACCCCGCGATTGCTTCGATCAGTTCCGCGGCGACTGCCTTCTGTTCCTTGTCGTCGCCGCAGACGAGCACGTCCTCATCAAACTTGTGATCGAGGTCGGCAAGCATCGCGGCACTGACCGTGTGAAGCGCGCTGACGATTCCGACGCCGTCGGGGAGCAGCGAAGCAGCCTGCTGCGCGGCAGAGCCTTGCCAAACGCCGAGCATCTGCGTTGGCTTGCCGCCGACCTGCGCGGCGAGCGGAACGCTGGCGTCGATCACCAACTGGCCGGCTTTGAGCGATTCGCCTATCTGCTTCACCGTCTTTGCCTGGGCGCTGAATGGGACCGAGAGAACAACGACCGGTGAGGCGGCTGCAGCAGCAACGTTGTCTACGCCTTCGATCACGGCGCCTGGAACGGCAGCGACTATCGCCGCCGCCGCTTCAGCGGCTCGGTCTGCCTCGCGGGAGCCGAGGACGAGCGGCACTCCGGCCTGCGCCCAGCGCAGCGCGAGGCCTTGGCCGAGGGCGCCGCTGGCGCCGATGATCGAGACGGAGGAAGGCAAGGGCATCGGCGCGGAGTATAGGTTTCAGCGCATGAGACTTGAGAAGAAGTTGGCGGTTGTAACCGGCGGTGCGAGCGGAATCGGCGCGGCCACCTGCCGGCGACTAGCGGCGGAGGGCGCGACTGTGATCGTCGCCGACCTGCAGATCGACGCCGCTCGCGAGCTCGCTGGGGAGATCAGCGGCGCAGCAATCGAGCTCGACGTAACCGACTTCGCGGCCGTCCACAGCAGCTTCGAGGCTGTCGCCGTCGAGCACGGGCAGATTGACATTCTCGTCAACAACGCAGGGACCGACCGCTTCGCCTTCTTTATCCACACCGACGAGGAGCTGTGGGATTTCCTGCTCGCCGTGAACGTCAAGGGCGTCTTCAACTGCACTCACGCAGTGCTGCCGGCGATGCACGAGCGCAAAGCTGGCGTGATCGTCAACGTCGCCAGCGAAGCGGGGCGCACCGGCTCGCCTGGTTCGGTTGTCTACTCGACCGCCAAGGCCGGGGTGATCGGCTTCACGAAGGCGATCGCGCTGGAGTCGGCCCGATACAACGTGCGCAGCAACGCGGTTGCGCCGGGGCCCGTTGACACGCCGCTCTTCCAAGCCGCAGCAACGATGCTCGGCGAGCTCGGCGAGAAGCTCCAGCAAGGAATGATCTCGAAGACGGCGATGGGTCGTGCCGGGCAGCCGGAGGAGGTCGCTGCTGCGATCGCCTTCCTTGCCAGCGACGATGCCTCGTTCGTGACAGGCCAGACGCTGAACGTCAGCGGCGGCCTTTCGATGGCCTAGCGTTCGGCTAGCGATCGGGCCTGAGAGTGGCTGAGTGCTAATTCGTCACTCGCGCGCGATGTATGGTCGCAACGTGTTGACAGCAGATCTAGAGGCCGAGCAAGCCAGATGAGCGGCCAGAAGCGTCAGTGGCTCCCGCGCGATCTGATCGCCGGCGCCACCCTTACTGCGATCGCCGTCCCCGAGGTGATGGGCTACGCGAAGATCGCGAAGATCCCTGTTGTAACCGGTCTCTACACGCTGGTCATCCCGGTGGTTATCTTTGCCGTCTTCCGCTTTCGCTCGCATCTCGTTGTCGGAGGCTCGTCCGTCGTCGCGGCCGTCTTGGCATCAGGGCTTGGAGGCGGCGCGATCGCCGGCGTGCTCCCCGAATCGCAGCAGTGGTTGGCATACGTAGGCGTGATTGCGCTCGTCTGCGCCGCCATGTTGTTAATAGCGGGGCTCTGCAAACTTGGCTTCGTTGCCGACCTGATCAGCGTCCCCGTGGCGGTAGGCCTCTATGCCGGCATCGGCATCTTCATCGCTTCGCGGGAGATTCCCGGCGCGCTTGGCCTGCCGACCGGAAACGGTTCGTGGCTCGATCAACAATGGGCGAACCTGAACGCTGCTGACCAAACCAATTGGAAGACGGTTGCTTTTGCTCTCGGAACGGCAGTGGTAGTGCTTGGCTGCCGGCGGTTCCGGCCCAACGTCCCGGGTTCGCTGCTCGCGCTCGTGCTTGGAATCGCAGTTTCGGCGGCGGTAGGCGCATCCGCGTCAGGCGTCGCGGTCATCGGCGACGTACCGGCGGGGCTCCCACCGGTCGGGCTGCCCGAAGGAGTCGGCCTCAACGATCTGCTGGCGAACAGCGGTTCGATCTTGCTGATTGCTGCATCCTGCTTCTTTCTGATTATCGTCGAGACGGCCGTAACCACGCGCTCGGTCTCACTACAAACCGGCGTCCGGGCGCAGCTCGATCGCGACTTGCTCTCGCTCTCAGGTTCGAACCTTCTTGCTGGCCTCGGCTCGACGATGGCCGTCAGCGGCAGTGCTACGAAGACCCAGTTTCTCTACGACGAGCGAGGACGCACGCAGTTTGCAAATCTCACGATGGCGCTGCTCGTACTGCTGTTGCTGATCTTCTCGTCTCTATTAGCCAAGCTGCCGATCGCTGTGATCTCGATGCTCGTTTTCATTCTTGGTTGCCGGATGGTCAACGTCAACAGCCTGCGGCAGATTATTGGTCAAAGCAGGCTCGAGTTTGTGGCGGCGATCAACACCGCAATCATCACCTGCGTCTTTGGCGTCCAGTACGGCGTCTCAGTGGCGATCATTTTCTCGATCCTTTACATCTTCAAACGCCAGTGGTCGCCCGAGGCATTCGTGATCGGCCTCGACGGTGAGAACGACCCGGTCTATACCGCAAGTCGTCCGGGCTTAGAGAGTCAGCCCGGTTTGATTGTGTTCCGCTACACGGCGAGCCTGTTCTTCGCGAACGCAAGCAACTATGCCGACGCTGTCCGCGAGATGGTCACGCAAGCGCCGCACCCCGTTGAGTGGTTCGTGATTGATGGTTCATCACTCGGCAACATCGACTACTCCGCTGGCCTCGAGCTCCAAACGCTCTTTGATTTCCTCGAACAGCGCGACATCACGTTGGCCCTAGCGCGAGCGGATCAGCATCTGAGCGAAGTGCTCGCCAATCTGAGCCTCGATCAACGGATCGCCGAAGATCGGCGCTTTGCCACGCTGCCGGAGGCTTACGCTGCCTTCAACGTCAGACGCTGAACGTCAGCGGCGGCCTCTCGATGGCTTAGCTGCCGCTGAAGTTGGGGTCGCGCTTCTCGCTTAGGGCGCTGACGCCTTCGCTGAAGTCTGCGCTGTTCGCGCAGA
Source organism: Actinomycetota bacterium (assembly GCA_009699615.1). Classification (GTDB taxonomy): domain Bacteria; phylum Actinomycetota; class Thermoleophilia; order Solirubrobacterales; family Solirubrobacteraceae; genus F1-60-MAGs163. The sequence goes on along the minus strand of WLNV01000002.1, from coordinate 2,888 downwards.
GCTGCTGAGCGGCGACCTCTTGCTCGAGCGTCAAGGCCAGCGCCGGCTTGGCGGCGGCGTCGATCACGCGCTTTGAGAGGCCGACGGCGATCGGTGCGCAGGCCAGCAGCTCGGCGACAAGCTGATCGGTCGCGGCATCGAGCTCCTCGGCAGGGGCGACGCGGTTGGCGAGCCCGATCCGCTCAGCCTCTGTGCCGTTGATCATCTTCGAGGCCATGATCATTTCCTTCGCGCGGCCAAGCCCGACGATCGATGGCAGCCGTGATGATCCGCCGACGTCGGGGATCAGACCGACTCGCGTCTCAGGCAGCCCGACGATCGCGCTGTCGGAGATCGTCCTCAGGTCGCAGGCCAGCGCGAGTTCCAGCGCGCCACCGATGCAGGCGCCGTGGATCTGGGCGATCGTTGGCTTCGTCATCTCTTCCAGGAGGTTCCAGCTTTCGATCATCGGGCGGCGGAAGCCGCGCAGCTGGGAGGGGTCCTCGATCAGCGGTAGGAAGCTGGCGAAGTCGACGCCGGACGAGAACATTGCGCCCTCGCCGCGCAGAACAACGACGCGCACTTCGGGGTCATTGGCGGCGTACTCAATCGCCTCGCCCAGCGCCAGGATCATCTCGGCGTTCATTGCGTTGCGCTTCTCGGGGCGGTTGAGAATCAGGTGGCGGACCGCGCCGCGGTCCTCAGTGATGACGATCTGCATCGGAGCCTTCCTTTATTTGAGGAACGCTGCTGATGATGACGGCTCGCGCGGTGCGCTGCTGTGAAGCTAAGAGCTGCTCGACTGAACCGGCGCCGGTGCTTGCTGCGACGGCTGGTAGTACTGCTGCTGCGGCGCCTGCTCGTAGTACTGATCATCGGGCGGGGACTGAATGTCTAGCGCGTCTGTTGCCTTCTCAAGCAGGCTTTTCTCGTCAGATTTCTCTTTCGTGACAGAGGCTTTCGTAGTTGCCCCGCGAGTTGTACCGAGTGCGGGGTCGTTGCCGAGAAACATCTGCACCGCGAGCAGCACGAAGACTGCGCAGAAGAGCGCGCCGACGGCAATCAGCGCGTTGAAAGTCCCTTTGACCCGGTTCGGCTTCACGGAGTGAATCTATCGAACGATGCTGAAGAATCTCTAAGGATCCAAGGCCCTCGTTTACGGGTAAACCTGGTCCCCTGTGGCGCTGTCGGTGACGATGATTGCGACCGACGGGCATGCTTCGGCAGCGGCGAGAATGATGTCGTCGGGGCCAGTCCCAATCACTTCGGCTACGTCGCCGTTAAGCGCGAATACCTGCGGTGCAACTTCGACGCAGTCACCGTGCGCTGCGCATCCAATTTCGTCGATTGTGGGAACGAGGGTCATGCGGCCTCCTTGGCGGGTTGGGTTGAAGAATGCTCCGCGAGCAGCTTGCGCAGTCGCGGCAGTTCACGTGGTCGACCTACGGCAAGTGCGGCGACGGGGATCCCGTTGCGACTCACCACTGCGTGGAAGTCACGTTCGCCAGGCTCGCCTTCGAACACAATCTCGTCATTCGCCGCCGGTTGCCCCAGCCCTTGCAGGCGCACGCCGTGGACGTCGCTCCACCAGCCGGTGAAGGGGACGGGAGCAGGCTCGCGGCCAAGGATCGCGTGGGCTACGGCCTTCCCCTGGTGCGCTGCCAACTCCCAGTGGTCGCCGCCGGCAACATCGCCGGCGCCGTGGACGTCGGGGCGCAGCGTGAGCAGGCCGACCTCATCGGGGAGCCACTCGCTGTTAGGGATCACGCCAATCGCGACCAGCATTTCGTCGAGTTCAACGCGTGAACCGTCGTCGAGCAGAAGCGCTTCGAGTCGGTCGCCGTCGCCGATCATTTCGGTGACGCGGGCGCCAAGCCTCACTTCGACGCCTTCTTCGCGCTGAAGATCAACGAGCCACTGCGCCAGTTCGGGGTGAAGCGCGCGGGCGAGTGGCAGCGATTCGGCTTCGATCAGCGTCACTTCGGCGCCGTGCCCCATCGCTGTTGCCGCAACCTCCTGGCCGATCAGGCCGGCGCCGAGGACCACGAGGCGCTTGCCTGGTTCTAGAACGTTGCGCAGGCGGACGGCGTCGTCAAGGGTGCGGAGCGTGTGGACGTTTTCATACTGGTCGCTGCCGGGGAGCTGGCGCGCGCGGCTGCCGGTTGCGATTACGAGATGCTCGTAGTCGATCATCGACCCGGATGCGAGCATCAGCTTGCGCCGGTCGACGTCAAGGCCGGCTGCGCCGTCGCCGAGCAGCAGCTCAACATCCTGCTCGCCGTGCCAGTCGGCCGGGCGAAGAGCAATCTCATGCAGCTCCTTGGTGCCGGCGAGCAGCGCCTTTGAGAGCGGCGGCCTGTCATAGGGCGCGTGCTCTTCGATGCTGACGATCTTGACCGGGTCGCTGTAGCCGCCCTGGCGCAGCGCTTCGGCGCAGCGCTGTGCGGAGAGGCCTCCTCCGGCGATGACGACTCCGGAGCTCATCGCGGAGCTCCTGCCGATTCCGGCGCCGGCTGCGCGGGTTGCGCGGGGCGGGTACGGCGAGCAGGCTTTGCCTCGCCCGGCATCACGCGACGGAGGAAGAGGAAGACAATTGGAACGCCGGTTGTGAGCAGGATTGCGCGCATCCAGAACTGGGTTGCATCGGTGCCTGCGCCGAGTGTGTGGATTACCGCGAGCGCCCAGACGAGGATCGTTGCGCGGTGAATCGTGCGCCAGCGCCTTGCGCCAAACCAGCGTCGAACGTAGAAGCTGAGGCCAAGGAAGATCGCGCCCCAACCGGCGATGATGCCAAGGCCGGTGTAGAAGGGTCGGTAGCTGATCGTGAACGGGATCGCGATCTGCGTGATCGTGGGGTGGAGGTACGAATCACCCAGCAGCGTGACGCCGTGGATGACAATTGCGATCAG
>WLNV01000199.1 GCA_009699615.1 Actinomycetota bacterium | reverse complement strand
GGGGGCCGAGGCATTCGTCCGTCAGCTCGCATGGCGCGACTTCTACGCCCACGTGCTGCTGATGTTCCCGGACAACCTCAAGCTTGAGTATCAGGAGAAGTTCCGCAGCCTCGAGTGGGCGAGCGACCAGCAGGGCTTCACTGCCTGGTGTGAAGGCCAAACCGGCTATCCGGTGATCGACGCTGGAATGCGACAGCTAGCTGCGACCGGCTGGATGCACAACCGCGCGAGGATGGTCGTCGGCTCGTTCCTGACGAAGGACCTCCACATCGATTGGCGCCGCGGCGAAGAGTGGTTCGAGCGGCTGCTGCTTGACGCCGAGCCGTCTCAGAACAACGGAAACTGGCAGTGGATCGCCTCCACCGGCGTTGACCCGGCCCCCTACTTTCGCCGTCTCTTCAACCCGGTTCTCCAGCAGCAGCGCTTTGATCCTGATGGCGACTACGTCCGTCGCTGGGTGCCGGAGTTGGCGAACGTGCCGACGAAGCGCCTGGCCGAGCCGTGGCTGATGAGCGACGAGGAGCAAGCCGAAGCCGGCTGTGTGATCGGCCGCGACTATCCGGCGCCGATCATCGAGCACAAGCAGGAGCGGCTCCGTGCGATCGAGCGCTACAAGGCGGCGTCGGCCTAGCTTCAGGCCGGGCGGCGGGCGCTGAGCAGCAGGTTGTAGAAGATTGTTGCCGGCAGTCGGCCCTCGAGCAGACCGCGGTCAACTTTCTGCAGTGCGAGGTAGCCCCGGAATGCGTATTGGCGCCAGAACATCGGCACATCCTCCGGCGCTGCCGTCGCTTCAAGCGCGCGGTTGGTCCAACCGAACCAGTTGGCCAGCAGCTCCTCGCCGCGAACATGCACGTCCTCGAATCCGGCCCCGTCGGTGATCTCTTCCAGCTCGGAAGGAACGAAGGCATGAACGTCAACGTGCTGCTCAAGGTCGTGGTTGTGCACGCCGCCGTCGCTGTCGCCGACAGTTGATGGCGAGGCGCGCAGCGCCGCTCGCCAAATCGGCGCTGCGGTCGTAGCTGCGCGTTTCGGCAACTGCGCGAGGCGGTCTCCATTGCGGGACGGCTCGCCAGCGAAGACGAGGACGCCTCCCGGTTTCAGGACGCGGAAGAATTCGGCGAAGGCTTGGTTCAAGTCGGGGATGTGGTGGAGCACGGCGTGGCCAAGGACGAGGTCGAAGCTCTCGTCCTCAAACGGCAGCGCTTCGGCGTCGCAGACTTGCGTCGTCACATCAAGGCCGAGCTGGTCGGCGTTGCCTTGCAGCGCTTCGATCATTCCCGGCGAGATGTCGGTGCAGGTCGCATCGTCGATAACGCCCGCCATCAGCATGTGGAGCGAGAAGTAGCCGGTGCCGGCACCGATCTCAAGCGAGCGGCCGAAGTGGGGGAGCGGGCCGCCAAGTGCCTTCTCAATCTTCGTCAGAACCTGGTCACGGCCAACCATTCCCCAGTCGATTCCCCACTTGGCGTCGTACGCTGACGCCGCGCCGGTGTGGTACCGGGCGTTGACGTCGCGAATCTCGTCGGGTGTCTCTGGTGCGGCCATTGCGAGTGACGAGGCTAGCGATCGGTGCAAAACCATCGGCTTCTGACCGCTCGGTCAGAAGCTGCGAAACTGAACCAATGGCAACGCAAGCCCCAACGATGCTTGATCTGCCGCCAGGACCACGGCAGCCGCGATACGCGCAGGCTCTGCAGTGGGTCATGCGGCCGCAGGAGTTCGTCGTACGTCAGCGCGAGCGCTTCGGCGACGTATTCACGCTGGAGTTCATTGACGGCCAGCCGCTCGTCTTCTTAAGCGACCCGGAGGACATCCGCACCGTCTTCACTGGCTCGGCCGAAGTGATGCACGCCGGCGAGGCAAACAAGGTGCTGGCACCGATTCTCGGTTCGCGCTCAATCCTGCTGCTCGATGAAGCGGAACACCTGCGCCAGCGGCGGCTTCTGTTGCCGCCGTTCCATGGCGAGAGGATGCTGCGCTACGAGGCGATCATGGCCGAGGCCGCCGAACGAGAGCTTGCGACTTGGCAGGAGGGTGAGACGATCGAGATGCTCCCGCGGATGCAGGCGCTCACACTCGAAGTAATCATGCGCGCCGTCTTTGGAATCGAAGACGGCCTTGAGATGGAGCGGCTGCGCACGCTGCTGCGGACGATGCTTCAGGCGACGACCGACATGCGGCAGATGGCGCTAAGTCTGATCATGGGTCCCGAATCCGAGCGGCTACAGCAGCGTCTGAGGAAGGTGCTCGACCCGGTTGACGCGGAGCTCTACCGCGTGATCGCCGAGCACCGCGATGCCCCCGACCTTGAAGCCCGCGAAGACATCCTCTCGATGCTGCTGCTGGCCCGCGACGAAGACGGCGAGCCGATGACCGACCTTGAGCTGCGCGATGAGCTGATGACGCTGCTGCTGGCCGGTCATGAGACAACGGCGAGCTCGCTTTCTTGGGCCTTTGAGCAGATGACGCACCAGCCGCAGACGCTGGAGCGGCTCACGGAGGAGCTGCGAGCCGGCGGCGGCGACGAGCCTTACGCCGAGGCCGTGATTCAGGAGACAATGCGGCTGCGGCCTGTCCTGCCGATCGTGATCCGTTTGCTGAAAGAGCCGATTACCGTTGGTCAAGGGCGCTTCCGCTTGCCGGCCGGAACGCGCGTCGCGCCCGCAATCATCCTCGTCCACCTGCGCGACGACATCTACCCCGACCCTTACGAATTCCGCCCCGAGCGCTTCATTGAAACGCCGCCGGGGACCTACACCTGGATCCCATTCGGCGGCGGCATGCGTCGCTGCGTCGGTTCGGCCTTCGCGCAGTTTGAGATGCGCGCCGTGTTGCGCGCAGTACTGACCAACTTCGACATCGAGTCGGACGGTGGGCCGGAGCGGATCGCGCGCCGCTCGCTGACGATTGTGCCCGACCACGGCGGCCGAGTTCGCCTCGTCAGGCGCGTCAAGTCGGCCAGCTTCGAGGCGACGGCGCAAGGCGCGCTCGCACTCTGATGGGCGTCGGCGAACCGCCCGAGCGCACCGACTCCTCGGCGCCGCGAATCTTCCAGTCCGGCCAAGCGGAAGGCGTGCCGCCGCTTGAGCTGACCGGCGAGCGGACGCTGCCCGACGTTCCGGAAGAGAACTACTGGTACCGCCGCCACTCGGTCGTCTACGAATGGATCGGCGCTCGTGTTGGCGGGCTCAAGGTCGTCGACTTGGCCTGCGGCGAGGGTTACGGCAGCGCGGTGCTAGCGCGCAGCGCAGCCGACGTTGTCGGCGTCGACGCCAACCCCGACGCTCATGCCCACGCCGAGGCCCGCTACGCGCGCCCCGGGCTCAGCTTCGAGCGGACACTGATTGACAGCTACGAACAGCCGCGCGATGCCGTCGTCTTTCTCCAGACGATTGAGCACGTCACTAATCCGGGCGAGATTCTCGATCACTGCCGCGGTTTGGTCGAAGCGAGTGAGGATCCGGCCGTCTACATCTCGACCCCCAACGTGCTGACGCTGGCGCCCGAGGGGGCCGATCGCTCCGGCAACCCGTGGCATGTTCACGAGTACCGTCCGGACGAATTCCGCGCGCTTTGCGCCGAGCACTTCGGCGATGTTGAAATCTTCGGCCTCCACCACGCCCGCGCGCTCCGCGTCCATCAGATCGCGATCGAGCGCTTCGGCTGGGATTCGATTCACCAGCGGCTCAAG
>WLNV01000198.1 GCA_009699615.1 Actinomycetota bacterium | reverse complement strand
TGGCGCAGCGGCGCCAACGTAAAGCCTGGAGCCCAGCTGGGAGCGAAGATTGCGTCGCCGGAGTTGGTGGCTGACGCCGTGCTGATCGCGCGTCTGGCAAAGCTCGACGTTGCCGCCTTCGACGGCAACGTCACCGACAGCATCGCCGTCCCTGGAGGCACAGTTGAGATCAGCGCCGGTGACGCGATCGACGTTGAGGCGCAGCAGCGAGAACGTTCGCAGCGGCGTGCCGCGATCGAGGGCGAGATCGCACGCGCCGAGAGCAAGCTTTCCAACGACGCTTTCGTCGCGAAGGCGCCGGCCGAACTGGTTGCCGGCGAGCAGGCCAAGCTCGAACGGCTGCGCGAAGAGCTCGCGGCGCTTGGCGCCTGAGCCGGGGCAGGATGGACGCTCAGCGAAAGAGCGATCAGGATCACGCCGAGTTTGACGGTGAACGATGGCTGCTTGGGCTCGAGATGTTCGGGATCGATTTCGGCCTCGACCGAATCGAACTGTTGCTCGAGTCACTCGGCGGGCCGCAGGAGCTCCCCGGGCTCGTTCACGTAGTCGGCTCGAACGGCAAGTCGTCGGTGACGCGGATGATCGCTGCGATCCTGCGCGAACACGGGATGGAAGTTGGCGCCTACCTCTCGCCGCACTTCGTTTCCTACACCGAGCGCGTCCTGATCAACGGTGATCCGACCGACACGGAGGCTTTCTCCGACGCTGCTCGCGAAGTGCGCGACCAAGCCACGGAGCTCGAACGGGCCCACCCGGCCTTGGGGCCGGTGACACAATTCGAAGCACTGACTGCGATCGCATTCGTCGAGCTAAACCGGGCGAAAGTTGAGGCCGCAGTGATCGAGGCCGGCCTTGGTGGAAGGCTCGACGCGACCAACGTGATCGAATCGAAAGTCCAGGTCTGCACCAGCATCTCGCTCGAGCACACCGAACTGCTGGGGGAGACGGTCGCTGCAATTGCAGGAGAGAAGCTGGCCGTCGTCCGGCCGGGCGGCACTCTGGTCGTGCCGGCCGACCTCCACCCCGACGCGCTCGCCGTCGCGGCCGAACGCTGTTCGGTCCAAGGCGCACGGCTCGTCGTTGCTGGCCGTTCTGCCCCACCGGAGTTGGCGGCGGGTGGCAGCTTTCAACGCGCAAACTTCGCCTTGGCAGCGGCGGCAGCGCACGCACTGCTTGGCTCACTCGACGCTTCAGCAGTGACCCGCGCTGCCTCGGGGCTCGTGGTCCCCGGTAGATACGAGCTCGTCTCGAGTGATCCGAAGACGATCTTCGACGGCGCCCATAACGGCGAAGGGGCGGCCGCTCTGAGTGCCTCCCTAGCAGGCGAGGAGCACGGTGGCCGAGTCGTCGGTGTTCTTTCCGTCCTCGACGACAAGGACGCTGAAGTAATGCTGCGCACACTTGGAGCCTGTTCCGATCAGCTGATCTTCACGCGAGCGACCCACCCGAGGGCGCTGGATCCGGCCGCACTGATGCAGATCAACGAGCGGCTCGGGGGACCGTCGGCATGGGTTATCGAGTCGCCGCACGATGCCCTGCACGAGGGACGTTTGGCGGCTGGTGAAGACGGGCTCGTCTACGCCGCCGGGTCGCTTTATCTGATCGCCGACCTGAAGCGAGATCGTGATGCTGCGGGAGGGTCGACACTGTGAACGAGAATGGTCCGTCGGTAATCGTGATGGTCGTGACCGTTGCGGTTCTGGTCTCGGTCGTGATCCTCATCTTCTTCGGCGTCGGCTATCTGCTCGGCAAGGTTCTGCTCTAGTCCGCGACAAGCTGGGGCAGTCGGCCGGGCCGTTGGAAGGCTTTGACGGGTGTACGGCGAACACTGCTCTACGATTGGACACCGACGATGACTCTTCCGCTAGCAATATTTGGCCTCGATGGCCTCTTCAACATGGTTGCGCAACTGATTGTGCTGGCCGCAATCGTGATTTGGCTGGCGCTCGTCTGGTACACGTTTACCGACGCTCGGCGGCGTCTAGAGGACAAGATGCTGATCCGTTCAGCAACGGCAGCAGCGTTGATCTTCCCGCTCGTCGGAACGGTTGTCTACGTGATCGTTCGCCCGCCTGAGTACATCGAAGATCGGATCGAGCGCGAGCTGGAGATGGAAGCAGCCGCGGCGCGCCTAGCCTCGACCGATTACCAAGCCTGTCCGCACTGCGAAGAGGTTGTCGGCGGCCAATTCCTGCGCTGCCCACACTGCATGCGCAAGTTGCGCGACGCCTGCGTCAATTGCGACAAGCCACTCGACCCTGACTGGCTTCTGTGCCCATACTGCGAATCCGAGATCGAGGGCGTAACGCCGGCGACGAAGCCACGTTTGAAGCGCGGCCGAGACGTCGAGGATGAGCCGGTGGAGTACGAAGAGGAGCACGAAGAGGAGTACGTCGAGGAAGAGGTCGCAGAGTTTGAAGAGTTCGATCTCGATACCGTCACGGAAGAACCCTCAGCGCCGGTCGCGGTCGACGACCCCGACCAGACGCGCTAACCAACCGAAAGCAGAGAGCCTGATGGAACGGACACTGATCCTTGTAAAGCCGGACGCATTTGCCCGCAACCTCAGCGGCGAGATCATCGCCCGCTTCGAGCGTAAAGGCTTGCAGCTGGCCGCGATGAAGCTGATGACAGCGAGCCGCGAGCTGGCCGAAGCCCACTACGCCGAGCACGCCGAGCGCCCATTTTTCGGCGAGCTGGTTGATTTCATTACGAGCGGCCCGCTGGTGGCGATGATCCTCGAAGGCGACCACGCAGTGACCGCCGCGCGGCAGGTGATCGGCGCGACCGATCCGATCGAAGCCACGATGGGCTCGATCCGGGCCGACTACGCACTCGAGGTTGGCCGCAACATGGTTCACGGCTCAGACTCCGACGAATCTGCCGCACGTGAGGCTGGACTCTTCTTCCCTGAGCTTGGCTGAATCGGAGCCTGCAGCGCCGTTGGTCTGGAACCCAGACTGGCGGCTGGTGCTGGCCTCTGCCTCGCCGCAGCGGCGCGAGATCCTCACTGAGCTCGGCGTCGAGTTCGAACTGCGCCCGACCGCCGCTGAGGAGCTCTCAGAGGGCGATCCGATCGATGTCGCGCTCGCAAACGCGGTCGCCAAAGCGCAGGCAGGTCGAGCCGCGTTGACCGGCGGAGAGGGTTCGAGCTGCGTTGTGCTGGCCGCGGATACAGTCGTCGCGCTTGGCGGAAAGATCTACGGGAAGCCGACAGACGCTGAACAGGCTCAGCGCTACCTGACCGACCTAAGCGCCGAAGCACACGAAGTGATTGGTGGAATCGCACTGATCGACGTCGACGGCGTCGTACGCACAGCGGTTGCACGGACCGAGGTCGAGTTCCGGCCGTTGGCCGCTGAGGAGATCGACGCGCAGATAGCTCTAGGGGAGTGGCAAGAGCGCGCCGGCGGCTACGCAATTCAGCTCTCCGGCGACCAGATGGTGGCGCGGATAGGCCCCGATCGACTCAACGTCGTTGGCCTCTCAATCCTCGCTTTGGGCGGCCTTGTGCAAGGTCTGTTGCCTACTGGCAGCGACGCCCCTGATCGCTACACTGATTGAACACGTGGACCGCCGGTTATTCCCTTAAGGAATCGCTTTCCGATCACGTTTTTCTGTCCATGGGCGTCCTTAGCTACTTGACTGGAATGGGCGGCCGCGACATGGCCGTCGATCTTGGCACGGCCAACACG
>WLNV01000197.1 GCA_009699615.1 Actinomycetota bacterium | reverse complement strand
TCCTTCTCGATGAAGAGGTCCTTCGACGGGACGTAAGCCTCCGGCTGGTAGTAGTCGTAGTAGCTGACGAAGTACTCGACCGCGTTGTCGGGGAAGAAGGTCCGAAACTCGTTGCAGAGCTGCGCGGCAAGCGTCTTGTTGTGAGCCATTACCAGCGTCGGCCGTTGAACGCGCTCGACAACACCAGCCATCGTCATCGTCTTGCCTGTACCGGTCGCGCCAAGCAGCGTCGTGTTGCGCTCGCCGGCTTCTATCGCGGCCGAGATCGCGTCGATCGCCGCCGGCTGGTCGGCGGCAGGCGTAAAGGCGCTGTCAAGACGGAAAGGCGGCATCAGCGCAAGGGTATCCCCAGCCTAAGGGGCTGGCCCAAGCTCCTTGTTGTAACGGGCGCGATACTCAGCCTGAGCCGTCAGCACCTTCTCAACGTAAGCACGCGTTTCCGGGAACGGGATCTCATCGGCTTTCAGCTGCGAGCCTCCCCACTTGTCGGCGTTGCCTGGCCCTGCGTTGTAGGCGGCGAGCGCCGCAGCGACGTCGCCGTCGTAGCGGTCGAGCAGCTCGCGCAACAGATATGACCCGTACGAGATGTTGATTTGCGGCGTCGCGAGATCCTCAAGCGTGAAAGCTGTACCGCCCGAGCGGCGCGCGATGTCGCGAGCGGTCTCGGGCGTAATCTGCATCAACCCCTCCGCCCCGGCGACCGACGTCCTACCCGAGATGAACCCCGACTCGGCATAGATGACAGCAGCGATAAGGGCCGGGTCAAGGTTCTTGTCGCGCGCCTGTTGGCGAATGATGTCCTCATGGCGGAGCGGGTAGCTGATCTCCTTGACCGCGCTGTCGACGCTGTTGCAGGACGACAGAGGACCACCTACTGCGAGCAGTGCTCCAAGCACGGCTACGGCCGCCCAAATTGGACGGCGTACCACCCCGCCGCTCACTTACCGAGCCGATCGAGGATCGAAGCCAGCTCCCGTTCCAGTTCAGCGGTCGTCCCGTCGTTAATCACTACGTAGGTGGCGCGCTCAGCCTTCTCCTGCTGACTCATCTGTCGGGCGTGCCGCTCGTCGGCCGCCTCGTGGCCGCGTTGCGAGGCTCGCTGCCGGCGAAGATCTTCGTTGGCGATCACGGCGACCGTGGCGTCATACATCTGCTCGAGCCCTGCCTCGAAAAGCAGCGGCGTCTCGACAACGGCCGCGCGCGGAGGCGGCTGGTGTACAAGCGAGCGCTCGCGGAAGCCGCCGACTTCCGCGCCAACAAGTGGCCAGATAAGCGACTCGAGCCAGATTCGCTCGTCGTCGTCGGCAAAAGCGAACCGCGCCAGCGCAGCACGATCAACGGTGCCTCCTGGCGCGGCATCAGCGCCCCAGCGCTCAACGACGCGATCAACTACATGCTGCTGCTCATAGAGCGAATGGACTACGGCGTCGGTCGAAAGGGTCAGCGCACCGAGCCGTTCGAGCGCGTCGAGCGCAGTGCTCTTGCCCGACCCCATACCCCCGGTCAGGCCAACGAACGGGACGGGGGCTGAATCGGTCAGCGCAGCGCCGCCAGCGTCAGTCCTGCGGATCCGCAGGCGCAGCGTCGGCGTCGGTCTCGGCGGCGGCCTCGGCCACTTCCTCGACTTCGGCGACGAGTTCAGCTTCAGCTTCGGCGACTTCAACTTCGGCTTCGACTTCAGCCTCGACTTCGGCGGCCACCTCGGCCTCGGCCTCAACCTCAACGGCCGCTTCGGCCTCTGTCTCAGCGACAGCTTCAGCCTCGATCGCTTCGGCCTCGACTACGACGTCAGCTTCAGCTTCGGCCTCTGCCGGTGCTGCAGCGATCGGGAGGTCGTCGGCGACTGGAATGACAAGGTCGGCGGGAGCTTCGATTGCCGCGTCCTCCTCAGGGAACTCGAGGTTCCCGGTATGAGCCGAAAGAATCTGGCCTTCGACGCGCTTGACCGAAAGCGAAAGACGGCGGCGCTCATCATCAACTTCGAGCACCTTGACCTTGATCTCGTCACCAGGCTGGACAACCTCACGCGGGTTCTCAACGTGATGGGCTGCGAGCTCTGAGATGTGGACGAGTCCTTCGACTCCATCGAGGATCTCGACGAAGGCACCGAAGGTAACGACCTTCGTAACGGTTCCCTCGAGGTCGTCGCCGATGTTGTAGGTATCGACGACGCGCTGCCACGGATCGTCCTGAGTCTGCTTGAGACCGAGTGAGATGCGCTGGCGTTCGCGGTCAATCTCGAGCACCTTGACCTGAACGGTCTGGCCAATCTCGAGCACCTCCTGCGGGTGGTTGACGTGCGACCACGAAATTTCCGAGATGTGGATCAGACCGTCGATGCCGTTGAGGTCGACGAAGGCGCCGAAGTCAACGATGTTCGAAATCTGGCCTTCAACGACGAGCCCCGGCTGGAGCTGGTCGAGGATCTCTTGGCGCTGACCCTTGCGTGCCTCTTCAAGCACGGCACGGCGCGAGAGGACGACGTTGTTGCGCTGACGGTTGATCTCGATCACCTTGCAGATGATCTTCGTGTGCAGGAACTCGTCGAGTTCGGCAACGCGGCGGATGTCGACCAGCGACGCAGGCAGGAAGCCACGGATGCCGAGGTCGATGATCAGGCCGCCCTTGACGACCTCAATGACCGTTCCTTCAACTGCTTCGCCGGTTTCAGCGGCGGCCTCTATGCGGCGCCAAGCCTTCTCGAAGCGGGCGCGCTTCTTGGAGACGATCAGACGACCTTCCTGATCCTCCTTTGTGAGAACCAGCACGTCGATCTCTTCACCGAGCTCAACCTCTTCGCCGGGATCGATGTTCTTGCGAATCGAAAGCTCGGCTGAGGGGATTACTCCCTCGCTCTTGAAGCCGACGTCGACGAGGACCTCGTCTTTGTCGATCTGGACTACGCGGCCGGAGACGACCTCACCCTCATTGAACGTCGTGAAGGTTGCTGCGTAGTTGGGGACGATCTGACCGTCGATCTCAAGCAGCATCCCGTCGCTTCCGGGAACAATCTGCGATTCAACGTCGATTTCAGTGGACTGGTCGGTAGATGTGGTTGTCATTGAACGGCAAGGTTAGCGGTATTACTTCGCTTCCAGCCACGTCCGTCCCATGCCGATATCGACCGCCAGCGGTGGCTGGCGCTCTCCCCAAGGAGCAATCATCCCCTGTTCGACCAGTTCGCTGAGCTCTTTCTGCTCCGATTTAGGCCCTTCGAAGAGCAATTCGTCGTGAATTGTGAGGATCATTTCAGTCTTCAGGTCGGTCGCTGCCAGCGCGCCGGCAACTTCGATCATCGCCAGCTTCATCACGTCGGCCGCCGTTCCTTGGACGATCGTATTGAGCGCCAAACGCTCGCCCATCGCTCGAGTCTGACCGTTGGTCGAGCGCAGCTCAGGAATGTTGCGGCGGCGGCCGAAAAGCGTCGTCACGAAGCCCTCATCGGTCGCCTTCTCGACGGTCTGATCCATGAAGTGACGAATCTTGCCGAAGCGGTTGAGATATGCGTCGATGAACTCCCGCGCCTCGCCGCGCGAGATGTTGAGCCGATCAGCAAGCCCGTAATCACCGAGGCCGTAGACGATTCCGTAATTGATCATCTTGGCCTTCGAGCGCATCCCGGAGTCGATCTCATCGTCGGAGACGCCGAAGACCTCCCGCGCCGTCGCCGTGTGGACATCCTCTCCCGCGCTGAAGATGTCCATCAAGAC
>WLNV01000196.1 GCA_009699615.1 Actinomycetota bacterium | reverse complement strand
GCGACGATCACCAACCGGCTCACCGAGGACGGGCAGGGAACCCGCGTGACAGTCGAAACCGACCTCAACGTGAGCGGCGCGCAGGCGCAGTTTGGACGAGGCTTGATGGCCGATGTGGCCGGTGCGATGCTCGACAAGTTCGCGCTGCGACTTGAGCAGGAGATCGTCAACGGCCCCGAGACCGGCAACGACGATCACGGTCGCACTACGGGCGACGCATCAGCGCCGGCGGTCAGTGGCGGTCGTCGATCAGGCGACGACGAAGATGACCTGCTTGATATTGGCGCGGCTGCGTGGCCCGCTCTTGCGCGCCGCGTCGCACCGGGGATTGCCGCGTTGGCAGTGGTTGGCCTGGTCGTCGGGCTGGTGATGCGCGGCCGGACCAAGCGCGGAATCACGATCCACTTCAATCTCTAACCCTGATGAAACCGGCGCCGTTTGATTACGTCAGGGCGGGGCACCCGGATCAGGCGCTCGAGCTGCTGGCATCGGCGGGCGACGAAGCGAAGTTGCTGGCCGGCGGGCAGAGCCTGATCCCAATGCTCAACTTCCGTTTGGCGCGCCCAGCGCTGCTGATTGACATCGGGCGGCTCGGTGAGCTCTCTTACATAAGCCGTCAAGACGGAACTCTGCGAATTGGAGCCACGACGCGCCAAGCGCAACTGGAGCGTTCGAAGCTCGTCAGCGACGGATGGCCGCTGCTGGCACGAGCAATCGGCTGGGTCGCCCACCCGCAGATCCGCAGCGTCGGCACGGTCGGTGGCTCTGTCGCCCATGCCGACCCGGCCGCCGAGCTCCCTGTCGCCTGTTCCGTGCTCGAAGCGCGAATGACGGTCGCCGGCCGATCCGGCAAGCGCGAGATCAGCGCCGACGATTTCTTCGTCACTCACTTGACGAGCGCGATTGAAGCGGACGAGATGCTGCTTGAGATCGCGATCCCGGCAGCGCCCGATGGAGCCGGACAATCGTTCGTCGAGTACTCGCGCCGCCATGGCGATTTTGCCTTGGGTGGAGCAGCAGTCGTGATGCCGCTCGACGCCGAAGGGCGCTGCGTTGGTGTTCGTATCACGCTGATGACAGCGGCTCCCGTGCCATGGAGAGCTCGGACTGCAGAGAAGCTCCTCGAAGGCGCAGCACCCGAGCTTGCAGTGCTCTCAGCAGCGGCGGAAGCTGCAGCTTCCGAGATCAACCCGACCGGCGATATACACGGCGACAGCTCATACCGGAAGGCCTTGGCCCGGACTCTCTGCCTTCAGGCTTTGACCGAGGCCGCCGCCACGGCGACGCCGCCGAATGCGACAGGGATGGACCAATGAGCGCCGACCGCGACGAGGCCGATCGGCGCTCAATCGCGCGTCTCGAGGACCCGCGCCTACTCCGCGGCGAGGGCGACTTTGTTGCCGATAGGCAGCCACCTGGAACCCTCCATGCCCACTTCGTCCGCAGCCCGATCGCGCACGGGAATCTGATCAACGTCGACTGCGAGCGCGCCGCCGACCTCCCTGGAGTGCACGCCGTCCTAACGGTCTCCGACCTTGTTGAGATTGGCGCCATCCCTCTGAAAGTCGGATGGAACCACCCTGGCCAGCGAATCACCGAAACCGGTTTGCTCGCAAGCGACCGCGTTCGCTGGGTCGGGCAGGCGATCGCCGTCGTGCTCGCCGACAGCCTCTACATCGCCGAGGATGCTGGCGAACTTGTAGAACTCGAGATTGAGCCGCTGCCGGCGATCACCTCGGCGAGCGCTGCACTCGGTGCGGATGCCACAAAGCTCTACCCCGATTGGGCCGACAACGTACTCGCCGAGTACACCGCCGGGGTACCCGCTGACCCGGAGCTGTTCGACCAAGCGGCAATCACGTTGAGGGAGAAATTCAGTATTCAGCGGCTCGCAGCTAGCCCGCTCGAAGGACGCGCTGCGCTGGCGGTCCCCGAGCCGGGCAGCGACCGGGTCACGGCCTGGATCTCAACCCAAGCGGCACATCACGCGAGCGAGGTGATCGCCGAGGCGTGTGGCTGGCCGACGAGCCGCCTGCGCGTGATCACGCCCGATGTAGGCGGGGCCTTTGGATTGAAGGAAGCGGTCTTCGCCGAGGACGTGATCACCTGCCTCCTGGCTGGTCATTTACAGCGCCCGGTGAAGTGGATCGAAGATCGCCGGGAGAACCTGATCGGTTCCGCGCACTGCCGCCAGTGCGAGTGGGATCTGGAGCTGGCAGCTGACCAGAACGGCCGCATCTTGGCGCTCCGTGGCGAGCTCCTCTACGACATGGGTGGCGAACCGACCGGGGTTGGGATTGGTTTCGCGCGCGTTGCAGCCGAGATGCTGGGAGGCCCATATCGAATTGAATCGATTGAGGTCAAGGCCCGCGGCGTGGTAACGAACAAGACCCCGGCCGGCGCCTACCGCGGCTACGGCGGGCCGGAGGCTGCCTTCGCAATCGAACGCCTCGTCGACCTGTTGGCGTTTCGTCTCAACCTGCCCCCGCAGGAGGTTCGGCGCCGCAACTTCGTTCAACCCGATCAGTTCCCCTACAGCTCCGCGTCAGGGATGGTCTACGACAGCGGCAACTACGAGGAAGCACTCGACCTTGCCCTCGCCCGCAGCGACGTCGCGGGATTCGAGCGACGGCGAGACGAAGCACGAAAATCGGGTCGACTGCGCGGGATCGGGATTGCCAGTTTCGTCAAGCCGTCAGGCCTAACAAACTCCCGGATCATGGCCGGCGCAGGAACCGATCACGGAAACTCTGAGACGGTCACGATCCGCATCAGCGCCGACGGGGCGGCGACCGTATTGAGTGGCGTCTCCAGCCAAGGTCAGGGCCACCAGACAATCCTTGCGCAGGTATGCGCCGACGTTCTCGGCCTGGACCCCGAGCGCGAGGTCAGCGTCCTCTTGGGTGACAGCCAGATGACCCCGTACTCGTCGGCCGGAGCAATCAACAGCCGAGTCGCGATCATCGCTGGCGCCGCCGTCCGGCTTGCTGCGGAGGAGCTGCGGACGAAGCTGCAGCTGATTGCAGGCGGGATAATGGACGTCGCGCCAAGTACAGTCATTCTCGCCGACTCTCAGGCCACAGCAGGAGACGAATCGGTTCCAATCTCCCAGCTTGCAAGGGCCGCGCTCACCGGTTTTGAACTGCCAGACGGGGTCGAAGCCGGGCTTGAGCAGAGCGCCACCTACGACCCACCGAACGGCACATTTCCCTATGGAACTCATGTGGCAGAGATCGAAATTGCGCCTGACAGCGGGGCGATCGAGATCGTCCGGTACGTAGCCGTGAACGACAGCGGAGTACTGCTCAACCCGGCGATTGTCGATGGGCAGCTGATCGGTGCAATCGCACAAGGAATCGGCGGCGCCCTGCTGGAGGAGATCGCGTACGACGCGAACGGTCAGATTCAGACAGCCTCGTTGATGGATTACCTGCTGCCGACCGCCTGCGAGATTCCCCGAATCGAGATCGAACACCTTTGTACGCCCGCCCCTCACATCCCTGGAGGGGTCAAGGGGGTCGGGGAGTCGGGCATCCTCGCGCCGGCACCGGCGATCGCCAACGCTATTGCCGACGCGATCGGACAGGCCGCTAGACCAAACGATCTGCCTTTCAGCCCGCCGGTTGTCTGGGCAATGGTGCGCGACGCGGGTGGCCCCGGGCAATAACGCCCGGTCAGCGCGGCGCTTGCGCGTCCATACCTGCGCGAAGCGCCGCGGCGCTGAGGCGTCCGGGTTCGATCGCGT
>WLNV01000195.1 GCA_009699615.1 Actinomycetota bacterium | reverse complement strand
TCGAGTCACGCAAGCTCGACGAGTCCGAGCTTCTGAGCAACCGCGGCTGGTGAGCGGTTCGCCGGCGCCGGGTGCGACCGGTGAGCAGATGACGATCGGGGTGCTTGCGCTTCAGGGCGACTTTGAGGCGCACGGACGGGTGTTGACGCGCCTCGGCGCGGCTGTACGTCAAGTGCGCGTCCCGGGCGACCTCGACGACCTCGACGGCCTGGTGATTCCCGGAGGGGAGTCGACGACGATGACCTTGGGGATCGAACGCGAAGGGCTCGGAGAGCCTCTGCGCGCGTTCCACGCGGCAGGAAAGCCGATCTTTGGGACCTGCGCTGGGCTGATCATGTGTGACCGGGAACACCTTGGATTGATCGACATTCGCGCCGAGCGCAACGCCTTCGGGCGTCAAGTCCGCAGCTTCGAGGCCCAAGTCGATATCGGCCTCCCAGGCGGACCGATCGAAGCGCTCTTCATCCGCGCGCCATGGATCGCCGAGCACGGCCCGGAGGTAGAGATTCTCGCTGAGGTTGATGGCCACGCCGTCGCGGCACGCGAGGGGTCGGTGCTCGTCGTCTCCTTCCACCCTGAGTTGGGCAGCGACGACCGGGTCCATGAGCTCTTTCTGCGGATTGTTGGCGACGCGCGGCTCGCGGCCGCATAAACTCGCCGCATCTCTGCCGTTCTGATCAATTGCCGCGCAGCGTCGCGCCCGGAGCTGGGTGGCGTCGAGCGCTGGGCGCGAGAGCTGGCGCTGCGGCTGCCGGCGCTCGGTACGCGCGACTACCGGCTCGTGCGACCGCCCTCGGCGATGACTCATCGGAGCGGTCAGCTTTGGGAACAGGTTTCGCTTCCGTTGATGGCGAAGCGGGCAGATGCGCCGCTGCTGATCAACCCCGCGAATCTCGCGCCGCTGGCCTTCCCACGCAACCTCGTCCACATCTTCGATGCCGCGGCGCTCCGTCAACCAGACTGGTACTCCAGCCTTTACGCCGGCTACCAGCGCTGGCTGATGCCACGTGTCGCCCGCAGCTCGGTCGCAATTGTGACCGGTAGCGAGTTCTCGAAAGCAGAGATCGTCGAGCTGCTCGGCGTTGAGCCGGAAAAGGTCCACGTAATCTCGGGAGGAGTCGACGCGCGTTTCACGCCGACCGCAGAGAGCGGGCCTGCGCGCGCTCGGCTCGGGCTTGAGGCCCCATACGTGCTTTGCGTCGCCAGTCGAACCGCGCGGAAGAATCTTGCTGCGCTCGAACCTGCCGCCCGCCTGCTCGCTGCCGACGGGGTTGAGCTCGTCGTCGCGGGTGGCGACCGTCCGCAGTTCAGAGAGCAATCAGCAGCAGGCACTGTTCGTTTTCTTGGCTACGTCGATGACGAGCTGCTCCCGGGGCTATACGCCGGAGCCAGTGCGTTCGTTCTGCCCTCACTGCACGAGGGGTTTGGCTTGACGGCGCTAGAGGCAATGGCCAGCGGAGTGCCGACGGTTCTCTCGAACGCAGGCGCGCTACCAGAGACGGGCGCAGCAGCCGCGCTCTATGCCGACCCGATGGATCCGCTCGCGATCGCCGATCAGATCTTCGCCGCGCTTGGTAGTCGGGAGCTCGCCTCTGCGGGGATATCCCGTGCCGCACTCTTCACGTGGAAGCAGACTGCGGAAGAGTTGGATCAGCTCGTCGGCGAGCTGATTGACTCGAAGTAGGCGATCCCGTCGTCGTCGAATCGCTCCACGACTCGGCCTTCGTCAATCAGCACGTCGACGTGGCCTAGGGCTTCTGAGAGCGTGAGGTAAGCCTGCGTCACGGCGACATTCCCCCACAGAGCCTGGGCCAGCTCGTATCCACTGCGGGGCTTCTCGGCAATCAGTGCGAATAGCTTGTCAGCACGCCTCTTGTGGAGACGGAATCGGTCGTCGATCAGTGCGACGTGGTCGGTGAAGCCAGGGCCGTGGCCAGGCAGGATCAGATCAAGCGGACCCATCTCGCGAGTCTTCGCGAGCGAGTCGAGATAGATCATCAGCGACTTTGGGCGTTCGAGTTGTGCCGCGTCGTCGGCCTCTTCGATTGGCGCCTCGAGCGGCCGGGAGATCAGCGGGTTTGAGGAGACACTGGCGATCAGGTGGTCGGCGGCGAGAAGCGTGTGACTCGCGGCGTCATGGAAGATCGTGTCCGACGGCGAGTGGCCGGGACGGTGATGGACGGTCAACGTGCGGTCGCGGAACTTGAGCGTCTCTCCCTCAGCGAGCGGCCGGGTGATCGTGGTTTGCGCACCCCAGCCGCGGAACGAGCGAGAGACGCTACGTAGCGCTAGGCACGTCTCCTTGGGGATCCCGTGGCGCAGCATCACTGCTGCGGCGAAGCGGTCATCAGCCTCCATCCAAGCGTCGTACTGCGCGAGGCAGGGAACCAGTGATGCGAGCGCGGCGACCGGCGCTCCGGACCTGCGGGCAAGGATCTCAGTAAGCCCAAGGTGGTCCATATGTTGGTGGCTTACGACGATCAGCTCGAGATCCTCGATCTTCTTGCCAAGTTTCGCCAGCTCCGACTCCAGCGCGTCCAACGCCAGCCCCGAGTTCGGACCGGTATCGATCAGGGTCAGTGGGTCGTCGTCGATCAGGTATGTGTTGATCGGACCGATGCCGAACGGTGTTGGCAACGGAATGCAATGGATCCCGCGCTCGCGTGCGGTTGCCGCCTCGGCTGACGCCTGGTCCCAAAGCGCGCTCACGCGCGGATCAACCCGAGTACCTCGTCGCGGCGCGCTTCCATGTCCTCGACCGAGACGAGCGACTCGAGGCAAAGACGCAGCAGAGGCTCGGTGTTAGACGCGCGGACGTTGAAGTGCCAATCGTTGAAGTCGACGCTGATGCCATCGAGTCGGCCGATCTTTGCGCCCTGGGCTTCGTACGTGACGGCCAGCTCTTCAAGTTTTGCCTCTGCGTCCGGTACCTCGGAGTTGATCTCGCCGGAGATGAAGTATTTCGCCTTCAACTCGGCAAGCATTTCGCTGAGAGGACGTTCGGACTGCGACAGAATCTCGAGCATCAGGAGCGCTGGGATCGTCCCCGAATCAGCGCAGTAGAAATCTCGGAAGTAGTAGTGGCCGGAGACCTCGCCGCCGAAGATTGCGTCCTCTTCGCGCATCCGTGTCTTGAAGAAGGCATGGCCAACGCGGTTCTCCAGCGCCCTCCCGCCGAGTCGCTCAACGGTGTCCGCGACCGCGCGGGACGCCCGGACGTCGTAAAGAATCGTTGACTCGGGGTGTTTCGTGAGCAGGCTCTCAGCAAGCAGTGCCGTAAGAAAGTCACCGGCGACGAACTCACCCTTGTCGTCGATGAAGAAGCAGCGGTCGGCGTCGCCGTCCCAGGCGATTCCAATTTCCGCACTGGTCTCAACAACGCGCTTCATTATGAAGGCGCGGTTCTCCGGCAGCATTGGGTTCGGTTCGTGGTCGGGGAAGTTGCCGTCGGGGATGAAGTAGTTCTCGTCGAGTTCGAGCCCGAGGTAGGTGAGCAACGGCCCGACCATTGGGCCTGCCATTCCGTTGCCGCCGTCGACGACGACCTTCAGCGGCTTGATCGCGGTGGGGTCGATGAACTCCAGCGCAGCGGCGCGGAAGGGGTTGTAGATCTTGATCAACTCCGAGGTGCCACCGCCGGGCGCTGGCCCGAGGCCCGCTTCAATCATGTCGCGGATGTCGGTGATGCCGCTATCTCCAGAGAGCGCAATCGCGCCGCGCTTGACGAGCTTCGCGCCGGTGTAGGCCTTCGGATTGTGCGAGGCCGTACACATCAGGCCG
>WLNV01000194.1 GCA_009699615.1 Actinomycetota bacterium | reverse complement strand
GACGAAGCCTGAGCAACAGGCGCCACGAGGAAGGCTGCAAGGCCGAGGACGGCGGAACTAGTTGCCAGACGGCTACGGCGATGATTCATGTGTGCTCCTTGAATAGTCGGGCGCCTGCCGATCGAACAGTCGCGAGAACTGATGAGAGAACATGAAACGTCGATCGCGTTGGTCACCATAATTGGTTTGTACTTGCCGTGCGCCAGATCCGTCAAGCTTGGCAAGGTGCCGGAGCAGTCCCGCCGCCCTCCAGTGACAACGCGTTCTCCCCTCGCCAGGGTCAGCCAGATCCGCTCTTTATGTCCCCCGCTGAGCGCCGCAGCAGTCGCTGCTCAGTCGGCGCGCGTGCTGAGGAGGTAGGTGAAGAGGTCGCCCGACCGTGCCGATTCCCAAAACCGTCGGCCGCACGGTCGCTCCGTGCGTGCCGCGATCAGTGCCCCGGTCTGGAGGTCGAACGCCGAATCGTCTGTGACGACGGCACCCGAGGGACACTGGTACTCCTCGGTTGGCGGAACGCGATCGAGTTCGCCTCGTACATAACACAACTGACACTCCAAGCAGTCTGTCGAAGCGACTAGCTGAAGTTGCACTGCCTGGGCGTTTTCGGATTGAGTAGTGGCCATGTGGATGCCGCCCAGTGCGGTGCGTAAATTGTTCCGTCGGCGTGATTCCTCCGCACGAGTGCTTCTCCACAGACTCGGTGCGGGAAAACCCGTAGCTCGAAGTAATCGGTTCGATCCCCCGGTCGCAGGCACAACTTTGTCGGCGAGCGGACTACAAACCGGCGCTCGGCGCCTAACTGCGCTGTCTCTACGGAAGCGCGACCTCTAGCGTCATGCCGGTCTCGTTCGCGCCGCCCGGAAGCGAGGCGCCCTGCGCGAGCAAAGTGATCCGGGTCTTCGTGCCGCTCACGGTTGGGTAGCCGCCGGCTGCAAGGCAGCCTCGCACGTCGACCGTGAAACCAATCACACGAGAATCCTTCTGCGCGACATCGGTCGCGACATCGAGTGCGCTGACGTCGGTGAACTGGACCTTGTCGTTCGCCGATGAGTTTGCCGTCACTCCGACGAGATCGCTCGACTGGCAGGCCTGGAGGGCGCCCGCGTGGTAACCGCCGCTCGGATCGGTGTAGGACTCTACGCTGACGCCCCAACGGAGACCGCCGATGTCGTAGTACTCGGAGCTCTCACCTGGGAGCGCGAAGCGCTGCGGACGCCAGAGGCGGACCTTGAGACGGCCCGACGAATCGGCCTGTATCGGGCTAGAAGCGCTCGTCCCTGGCGTACTCGGTGTGAGCGGATAGCTGACCGGTGTCAGCGAACCGTCGGCCGGGCCGTAGCTGGCTAGAGCCGGCGACGTCACAAAGTACGGACTGATCGTCGTAGGCTGCGCCGCGATAACGCCGCTAGCACTGCGCGTGTTGATTGTCAGCACGTCGCCTGGAACGACGCTGGCGAGAGTGTTTGTCGAAGCTGGGCGGATGGCCCCGATCCAAGTGGGAAGCGAGCTTCCTCCCGACCGACGGACGCCAGCAAGCGAATTGGCATCGCTCCCGCTCAGTGGCGAGCAAGCGCTGGTGTCGCAGTTGGATCCATAGAACGTTGCCCACGGAAGCTGAGCGAACCTGTCGGTACCAGGGCGGAACGGAGGCGTGTCGGAGAGCCCACTGATCGTTGCCGTTCCTGTTCCAGGTGCGCACCAAGGCTGGCCGCTCGTGCAGCTAAGCCAGACGTTCTGTAGCCTCGCAGCGTTGCCAGGATCAAGGTACTGCTGGTCGAGGAAGAAGTTCATTCCCAGCCCAGTCTCGTCCGAGCTGGCACCGAGGTAGTTGTTGATCGACGCTCGGTTAGCGCCGGAATAAACATTGAGCTGATTGGCGAAGCTCGGGCGGAGCCCGAAGAAGAGGTTGAGCCGGGCCGTAGTACCTGCTGAGGCGGCATCAACGGCGTCGAGCGTGCCGTTACCGTTGTCGTCAACGTCGACGACGTTCGGAACGCCGTCAGAGTCGCAGTCGCCGCCACTGGCTGAGTCAACCGACGAAGCGGTGCAGCTGCCGCCCGGCGTACCGGTCTGCTTGCCGCCAGTACCGCCGTTGCCGCCATTGCCGCCGCCACCACCGGTACCGCCGCTCTTGCAGCCGCCTTGGCCGTCAGAGATCTCACCGGGGCCACACTGCTTGTCCTGACTGGTTGTCGCCTTACCACCAGTCCGTACGTAGCCGAGCTTTGCTGCACCGATCGGCGCGCCCTTCGAGAGCTTGACGACACCCGTTCCCTTCAGCAGCACCGCCTTCGAAGCCAAAAAGCGTGAAAGCTTTGCGTAGCCCTTCAGCGCAGTGATCTTTCCGAGAGCGATCGACTTACCTGAAACCTTGCCGAGCCGAGTTGAGCCCTTCGCGCCATTGCCGTAGAGGAGGATTGGACCCGCGTAGGCGCCGCGGCTTGTAACGAGCTGAAGCGAGAGACCATTGACCTTGGCCGAAGCGACCTTAAGGCTGAATGCCCCATTGCTCTTGACCGTCGTTGTGACGGCGGCGCCACTGGTCGGCAATGCCATTACACGAAGCCCCTTGGCTGCGGGCTTAATTGTGCCGCTAACAGTGACCGTCGAGGCGGCGTGAGCCGCAGATGGCAGCGCGAAAGCTGAGGCGGCCGCGATCGAGACAGAAAGGACGCGAAGGCGCATTAAAGAATCTCCCAAGATTGATTAAGAGACAATTGTAAACGATTGCGAGTGCTTACGCGCCAATTCAACGAAGTACAAATAGTTCAAGCTCAGCCGCCAGCGACGGCGGGCAGAATCTGTACCTCTTGCCCATCTGCAACCGGCGTATCGAGAAGGTCGCCGAAGCGGATGTCATCGCCGCCGACATAGACGTTGACGAAGCGGCGCAGCGTGCCGTCTTCGTCGCTGAGGCGTTCGCGCAGCTCCGGATAGGCGCCGTAGAGCGCTTCGAGTGCCTCGCCGACAGTTGAACCCTCGACGGCGACAGCGCCTTCCCCACCGGTGCTGGCGCGTAGCTGCGTTGGCAACTTCACCGTGACGCTCATCGGGCACCGACCAGATTGGCTTCGACCTTCGTCGTGAACTCCTCAAAGGTCGGCTCGATCTCGAACGACTCGAAGCTCCCGCGGACCGCGTCGAGCGTCTTTAGCCCATCCCCGGTGATAACTGCGACAACCGACTCATCGCGGCCGATATCGCCGCGCGCGGCAAGCTTCGCCAAAGTGGCGACGGTCACGCCGCCGGCCGTCTCAGTGAAGACACCGGTCGTTTCCGCGAGCAGCCGAATGCCGGCGCGGATCTCGTCGTCGGTTACCGAATCGATTGAACCGCCGCTGCTCTTTGCCAGCTCGAGCGCGTAAGGACCATCGGCTGGGTTCCCGATCGCAAGCGACTTGGCGATCGTGTCGGGCTTGACCGGCTGGCAGAAGTCGCGGCCCTCAGCCCATGCCGTGGCAACCGGCGAACACCCGGCAGCCTGAGCGCCGTTCATTGTTGGCAGCTCGCCTTCGAGCAGTCCAAGATCGAGCCAATCGGCGAAGCCTTTGCCGATCTTTGTGAAGAGCGAGCCGGAGGCGACCGGTGAGACAATCCTGTCCGGCGTGCGCCAGCCAAGCTGCTCGCCGATCTCATACGCCAACGTCTTTGAACCCTCGGCGTAGTACGGGCGCAGGTTGACGTTGACGAAAGCCCAGTTGCGCTCTCCGCTTAGCTCCATGCAGAGCCGGTTGACGTCGTCGTAGTTGCCGCGAACCTTGACCAGGTTGGTGCCGTAGATTCCGGTCGCGAGGAT
>WLNV01000193.1 GCA_009699615.1 Actinomycetota bacterium | reverse complement strand
GCCGCCATGGCATGGCGGAGGTCAGGGGTTCGAGCCCCCTCAGCTCCATTGAACGAACGAACGGAGTAACGATGCTCAGCGGACTGCGCACAATCGTCTACCCAGCCCCCGATCTCGATTCGTCGAAAGCCTGGTTCAGTGCGATTCTCGGCGCAGACCCGTCCTTCGATCAGCCGTTCTACGTTGGCTTCGATGTCGGCGGTTTTGAGCTTGGCCTCGACCCTAATGCCAGCCTCGAAGATGGCCCCGTGACCTACTGGGGCGTCGAGGATGCCGACGCCGCGCTCGCCGAGCTACTCAGCTCAGGCGCACCACCGCACACGCCGGTCCGCGACGTCGGCGAAGGCATTCGCCTCGCCTCCGTTCGCGAACCTGGCGGCGCAATTCTCGGAATCATCGAGAATCCGCACTTCAAGCTGAGCTAACGCCGCGCGTTAAACGACCTCGCGCAGGACGCCAGTCTCGACCTCGTAGACGAATCCGCGCACCTTGTCCTTCAGCGGGATGAACGGGCTCAATTGCACTCGTGCCAACGACTGGCGAACATCGCGGTCGACATCGGTGAATGACTCTGCTGCCCACTGTGGCTTGATTCCAGTCTCGTCTTGGATCGAGGCTTTGAACTCGTCGTCGGTGAAGGTCAACATGCCGCAGTCGGTGTGGTGGATCAGGACGATCTCCTCCGTCCCGAGCAGTCGCTGAGAGATCGCCAGAGAGCGAACCTCGTCCTCTGTGATTACGCCGCCGGCGTTGCGGATCACATGCGCGTCGCCTTCTTCCAAGCCGAGCAGGCCGTAGACGTTGAGTCGGGCGTCCATGCAGGCAACGATCGCGATCTTGCGAGCTGGTGGCATCGGCAGGTCGCCCTTGTCGAAGCTGGCTGTGTACTGCTCAGCGCTGGCGAGCAGTTCGTCGGTAACCGTCATTTTGGATCGTTCCTCTCGGTTCCGGGGACTGGAATGAGTTCCCGTTGGAGAGAAAGTAGCAATACCTGATCGGGTTTACCTACTTTGTGCGACGGCTGCTGCTCAACCGAGCGTTACAAGCGCCGCCACCGGCAGCTCGGCCAGCGCTTCGCGGCCCGCGAGTGAAGGGATCTCGCTCACGAACGACGCACCGACCGCAACCGCGCCGGCACGGCTCATCAGCTCAACCAATGCGCACGCGGTACCCCCTGTCGCCAGCAGATCGTCGTGAATCAGAACGCGCGCGCCATCGAGTTCGTGATCGTGGATGTGGAGCTGCTCTACGCCGTATTCGAGTGCATAGTCGGCTGAACTGGTCTTCGGCGGCAGCTTGTCCGGTTTACGCGCCGGAATGAATCCCGCCCCAAGCGCGACCGCCAGGGCCGGGCCAAAGAGAAAGCCGCGAGCCTCTGGTGCAACGACGTAGTCGACATCGCCAACGAGTTCACGCGAGAGGTCGATCAGCTCGCCTGTTGTTGTGGCAAGCAACGCCGCGTCTCGCATCACTGGGCCGATGTCGTAGAAGAGAACCCCCGGCTTTGGCCAATCCGGAGTCGTTGCGAAATCCTCAGGGCGAAGCGATGTCACGCGGCGGACTCGGGTGGGGCTTCGCCCTCTCCAGCGCTGACCGCTCGCCGTGGGACATCCCCCCAGAGCGTTTCGAGCCTGTAGTACTCGCGCGTCGCCGGAGTAAAGACATGTACGACTACATCGCCGTAGTCGAGCAGTACCCAGTTGCCTTCCGCCAAGCCTTCGACATGGTTGGGCAGCATCCCATGCTTGTTCTTCATGCCCTGATGAATCGCGTCATGAATCGCCTTGACCTGACGGTCGCTGCGCCCCGTCGCGATAACAAATGCGTCGGTAAAGGCCGATGCGCCGCTTAGGTCGAGCACGACAACGTCGAGCGCCTTCGGATCGAGCGCGTAGTCGGTGATCAGATCGACCATCTCGGCCGTCGTCATTGGCGTCGCAGCGGCGCTCATCGGTACCAACCCTCCGCAGCTATCGACTCCGCCACGGCAGCCGGAACGAAGTAATCGATCGGCAACCCGGCGGCGACGCGCTCGCGCACGAGTGAGGACGAGATGTCGACACGTGTCATCGTCACGCCAACAACATCGGAGCCTGGGAACCCGGCGCTGAGTTCTTCGGAGACCAGCAAGTGCGGCTCACCCTCGCGGGAGACCACGGCGAGACGCGCCAGCTCAAGCAACTCGGCTGGCTCGCGCCACGAGCTGAAACCTGCGGCAGCGTCGTTGCCGACGATCAGCGTGACCTCGTCCTCGCTATTGAGCTCCCGCCAGCTCCTGACGGTGTCGATGCTGTACGTGGCTCCACCGCGTTCGACTTCGATTGCGCTTGCTGTCATTCGTGGATTCCCATCGACTGCAGCTTCGCAGAGTGCCAGTCGCGCGGCTGGGCCGGGGTCACCAGGCAGCTCGCGATGGGTTGGAGTGTGGAGCGGAATCAGCACTACGTGATCGAGGTCGAGCTGCTCGGCGGCCTCCTGCGCGCAGATCAGGTGACCAAGGTGCGGCGGATTGAAGCTGCCCCCGAAGAGACCGACCGTGCTCATCCCCTCACGTGCCCATCGCCGCTGACGACGTACTTGAAGGTGCAGAGCTCACGCAGTCCAATCGGGCCGCGAGCGTGCAGCTTCTGCGTCGAATTCCCAATCTCGGCGCCCATCCCGAACTCGGCCCCGTCTGTAAAACGGGTAGAGGCGTTGACGTAGACACAGGCCGCATCGACGCCGAGCGCGAAGGCTTCGGTGGCCGACGCATCGTCGCTGACGATCGCCTCGGAATGGCCGCTTCCGTAACGCGTTACGTGATCGATTGCCTCGTCAACTGAACTCACGATCCTGACCGCGAGGATTAGCTCCAGAAACTCGGTCGACCAGTCGTCGATGTCGGCGCTGACGAGCCGTTCGGCTCGCTCCGGGCCGGCAAACCGCTTGACGTCGTCGTCGACACGCAGCTCGACTCCTGCGGCAAGCATTTGATCGACGATCAGTGGGACGAACTCGGCCGCCACATCGCTGTGAATCAGCAGTGTCTCGGCGGCGTTGCAGACGCCCGGGCGCTGAACCTTGGCGTTGAACGCAATGGCGGCAGCCTGCTGAAGGTCGGCAGCGCGATCGACGTAGACATGGCAGTTGCCGGACGCAGCGTAGAGAACCGGAACCGTCGCCACCTGCTCAAGAGCTGCCTTCAGGCCTTCGCCGCCTCGCGGGATAAGAAGGTCGACAACCCCCTGCTGCGTCGCGAGCTCCGCGAGCTGATCGCGGCCGCCACCAACGAGCGTGATTAGAGCGCGTGGCAGGCCGACGGATTCAACGGCGTCGGCGGCGATCCGCGTCATCATCGCGTTTGAGAAGGCGGCCGAGCTCGACCCACGCAACAGACATGAGTTGCCGGACTTGAGACAGAGCGCCGACGCATCGATCGTCACATTTGGCCGTGCCTCGTAAACGACAGCGACGACTCCGAGTGGCACGCGCAACTTGCGTAGTTGAAGCCCGTTCTCCAGGACGCGCTCTTCGATCAGCTCTCCGACTGGATCATCAAGCTTTGCGACCTCCCTCGCGCCCGCCGCAATTACCGCGACACGCTGCTCATCGAGCAGCAGGCGGTCAAGTAGCGCTGAAGAGAGCCCTGCCGCCCTGCCAGCGTCAAGGTCAAGCGCGTTGGCGTCGATCAGCGCGTCGGTATGGGCCTCAAGCGAATCGGCGAGCAGATTCAGCGCGGCGTCCTTGACTTCGCGCGGCGCGCGCGCCAGCGTTGGAGCGGCAGCCTTCGCCTCTGCGCAGAGCTCCGCGACGGTCATTTG
>WLNV01000192.1 GCA_009699615.1 Actinomycetota bacterium | reverse complement strand
CGTCGGGAACGCCTGCTTGCGCGCCTTGTCAAACTCGGCCTTAACCTGAGCGTCAGTTACGTTGATGTCGGACTGGCTGGCTTCAAGCTCGAGCCAAGTCGAGCGGAGCAGGAAGGTCATTACCTGATCCTTCAGCTGCGTGAACTGTTCGACGCACTGCTTCTTGTACTCGGCCTCGGTCGGATCGGGCTGACCCTTGACAGGAGCCGGCGCGGCCGCCTTCTTTGCAGCGATGCACTTGACGAAATTGGGGGGATCGGGAGCCCCGGCGGCCTTGGCTGTCGGGTCTTGGGAGGCGCTGGCGGCAACGCTGATCCAGTGGTTGAAGGTCGTCTTCGAGATCGTCGTTCCATCTACAGAGGCGACGTCGCTGTCCGATACGCCGCCGCAGGACGCGAAGGCAACGGCTGAGATGGCTGCGGCGCCGAGCGCCAGGAAGCGGTGAGAGTGGCTCATAAGTTCCTTGATGATAGGTATTGGGAAGCTGCCGCGCGCCACGCTAATCGCTTTGGCGACTGACAGCCAAAAGAACAGTAGCGGCTGCGGCAATCGCTGAGAGCCGCTCTGCACCTTCCGCCGGCAGCGGCAGCGAGAGCTGGGAGCGGCCCGGCTCGTACTTCGCTTGCGGAAGCTCGCTGCTGAGCGATCGCTGCTGATCGTCGCTGAACTCCAGCGGCGTGACCGCCATCCGTTCGCCACGGATCGTCACGACACCCGCTCCGGCCTGCCCCAGCTTGACCCGCGCCTGCTGCAGCTCAATCAGGTTCGCAAGCTCCTGCGGCAGTGGGCCAAAGCGGTCTGCCAGCTCTTCGCTGAGCAGCGCCAAGTCGGCTACCTCGCGGCTTGCCGCGATGCGGCGGTGGAGATCGATCTTCGCCTGCTCGTAGGGGACGTAATCGGTCGGGATGTAGGCATCGACGTCGACATCGAATCGAACCGGTTCGTACTCCTCATCTCCGGCTGGTGGCGGACCGGCGGCGCGGACGGCCTCGTCAAGCATCGAGAGGTAGAGCTCGAAGCCGAGCGCGGCTACGTGACCCGACTGCTCGTCACCGAGCAGGTTGCCGGCGCCTCTTATCTCGAGATCGCGCATCGCGATCTTGAAACCGGCGCCAAGCTCGGTGTAGTCGGAGAGCGCGCTCAGACGGCGCGTCGCCTCCTCTGTGAGGGCTGCAGCGCTCGGGTAGAGCAGATAGGCGTATGCCCGCTCGCGACTGCGGCCGACGCGACCGCGGATCTGGTAGAGCTGCGAAAGGCCGAAACGATCGGCTCGCTCGACGATCAGCGTGTTCGCCTGCGGAATGTCGATCCCCGATTCGATGATGCTGGTCGAAACCAGCACATCGCAGTCGCCGCGCAGGAAGCGCATCATCCGCTCTTCAAGGTCGTGCTCGTCTAGCTGACCGTGAGCCACATCAAAGGTCAGCTTTGGGCAGAGTCCACGCAGCCGCTCGGCGGTCTCGTCGATCGTCTCGACGCGGTTGTGGAGGAAGAATGACTGGCCACCACGCTCGTGCTCGCGCTCTAGCGCCAAACGGACCAGTTCCTCGTCGTATTCGCCGACGAAAGTCTTGACCGGCCTGCGACCTTCCGGCGGTGTTTCGATCACGCTGATGTCGCGCATTCCTGCGAGCGACATCTGCAACGTGCGCGGGATCGGTGTGGCGCTCATCGCAATCACGTCGACCCGCAGCTTCAGCTGGCGCAGGAGCTCCTTCTGCTTGACACCAAAGCGCTGCTCTTCATCGACGACCAGCAGACCCAGATCCTTCGGCCGCATGTCGCGCCCCAGCAGGCGGTGGGTGCCGATCAGGATGTCGGTCTTGCCCTCGTTGAAGTTCGTCACCGAGGCGCGCTGTTCAGCGGCGCTGCGCAGGCGGCTTACAACGTCAACCGTGAACGGGAAGTCCTCGAGCCGCTCGCTGAAGGTGCCGAAATGCTGCTGAGCGAGAATCGTCGTCGGGGCCAACACCAACACCTGAGCACCGTCCCCTGCAGCCTTGAAGGCGGCCCTAAGAGCAACCTCGGTCTTGCCGTAGCCGACGTCGCCGCAGATCAACCGGTCCATCGGGCGCGGGCGCTCCATGTCCTGTTTGACGGCCTCGATCGCGGCCGCCTGATCGGCCGTCTCCTGCCAGGGAAAGCGCGACTCGAAGTCGAGCTGCCACTCGGAATCTTCCGAGAAGGCACGCCCCTCGCGGCGTCTGCGCTCGGCGTAAAGGTTGAGCAGCTCGCCGGCCAGTCCCTCGGCAGCCTTGCGAGCGCGGGCTTTGAGCGTCTCCCAGCCCTTGCCGCCCAGCTTCGAGAGCTTCGGGTCGAGTTCGCCAGCGCCGATGTAGCGCGTGATCTTGGCGAGTTGGTCGACCGGCATGAAGACGCGGTCGCCGTCGGCGTATTCAAGCTCGAGGTAGTCGCGCGTGATCCCGCTGACGGTCTTCGTCTCAAAGCCGGAGAAGCGCGCTACACCATGATCTTCGTGGACAACGGTGTCACCGGTTCGCAGCTCGAACAGCGAAGCGAAGCGGCCAAGACGCTCCGGCTGGTCGTCGCTGCGGGCGGCGCGGCGACGACGGAAGAGCTTGCGCTCCGGGATAACCGCCAACTTCGAACCGGCCGCGACGAAGCCACTGCGCAGGGCCGCCAGAGAGAAAAGCAGCTCGCCCTCGGCCGAATCATTCTCCGACGACTCGTCAATCCACTCCGCCGAGAGCCGCGCGAGGTTGTGCGCCACGCGTTCGCCTTCGCCGCGACGCGAGAAGGCGACGACGGTTCGGTAGCCGCTCCGTACGAGACTTTCGAGCTCCGGCTCGGCTTCGGCGAGCGATTGCGCGGAGAACTCGGCGGCTTGAGCGTGAAGCTCGATCGGTTGGCCCGACAGCAGCGATGAGAGACTCGCGATCGACCGCTCAGCAAGTGCCTTCTGGACTGCGTCTGGCGCGACGTAGAGATGGTGGGCATCGGCATCGTGGAAGGCAGCGCAAACGTCCTGCCAATGGTCGCCAAGCGCGGGAGCGATCTCTTCGGCGGCGCCGACAATTACGAGCGCCTCTTCGGGGACGAGGCCAAGCAGCGCCTGGAAACGGTCGACCGGCAGGAGGTCGGCGATGTCGGGGCGCTCGTCGGCGTCGCTTAGAGCAGCAATCTCGGCAAGCTCGCGGTGCTCGGCGGCGAGCTCAGCGGCCGGGGCGATCTCAACCAGCTCGATCTCACCGAGCGAGCGCTGAGTGAAGGTCGAAAAGTGGCGCAGCGACTCGATCTCGATGTCGAAGCAGTCGACGCGTACAGCGTGGTCTTCGGTTGCCGGGAAGCAGTCGAGTATTCCGCCGCGGATTGCAAACTGACCACGCTCGGCGACCTCCGAGACGCGCTCGTAGCCAGCCGCGACAAGCTGCAGTGCGACCTCGTCGAGATCGATCAAGTCTCGCTTGCGCAGCGTAAAGCCGCGTGGGCGCAGCTCCGGGTCAGGCACCTTCTCCGAGAGCGCGACGGCCGAGACGACGACGACGGGCGGCTCTCCAGCCGGCGCTTCGAGCAGCGCGTCGAGCGCGGCCACACGCAGCCCGACAAGGTGTGGTGGCGGGGCCAGATGCGACTCGTAGGTGACGCCTCGGCTGGGATAGAAGCGGACCGGCCGCGGCGCCAGCCAAAGGCTCAGATCGGCTGCCAGAGCCTGCGCCTCGCTGTCGTCGCCGGCAACGACGACGCCAGGCCTTGCCGCCTGATTGTCGAGCAGCGCAGCGATCGCGTAGGGCCTCAGCGACCGTGAGACGAATGCATCGCCGCCCTCGCTCAGCAGCTTGGCTCCCTGCGGGTCGTTAGCCAGCGCCCCGAGCAGCCCTCT
>WLNV01000191.1 GCA_009699615.1 Actinomycetota bacterium | reverse complement strand
CGGCCTTGCCGTACTCGGCACCGAAGCGCTGACTCGCCACGCGCGCGCATGGCCGCTCTCCGGCGAGCGCGATGCAGATCTTCTGCCTGTTGGAGGGATCTACTCCTGGCGCCGCAACGGCGAGCAGCACATGTGGAACCCCGACACGATTGCGGCGCTGCAGCAGGCCGTGCGCATCACACCCGAAGAGGGTGACGCTCAGAGCCGCTACGACGAATACGCGCGCCTCTGCAACGAGGAGGCGACGAAGCGGGCAACGCTGCGAGGGCTGCTCAAGTTCACGACCGATGTGACGCCAATCCCGATCGACGAAGTTGAATCGGCGAAGGAGATCGTCAAGCGCTTCGCGACCGGAGCAATGTCGCTTGGTTCAATCTCGACCGAATCACACGAAACGCTGGCGATAGCGATGAACCGCCTCGGCGGCCGCTCGAACACCGGCGAAGGGGGCGAGGACCCGCGCCGCTTTGAGCCCGACATCAACGGCGATCTGCGTCGTTCGTCGATCAAGCAGGTCGCCTCAGGCCGTTTCGGCGTGACGATCCACTATCTGGTCAACGCTGACCAGATTCAGATCAAGATGGCGCAGGGCGCAAAGCCGGGCGAGGGCGGCCAGCTGCCGGGCCACAAGGTCGACAAGTACATCGGCTGGGTCCGCCACACGACACCCGGCGTTGGGCTGATCTCGCCGCCGCCACACCACGACATCTATTCGATCGAAGACCTAAAGCAGCTGATCTACGACCTCCGCTGCGCCAACCCCAAGGCGCAGGTGTCGGTCAAGCTGGTCTCCGAGGTCGGCGTCGGAACAGTCGCTTCAGGGGTCGCCAAGGCCAACGCCGACCATGTACTGATCGCCGGTCACGATGGCGGCACGGGCGCTTCGCCGCTCAGCTCAGTTCACTCGGCTGGAGTGCCGTGGGAGATCGGCCTCGCCGAGACGCAGCAGACGCTCTGCCTCAATGACCTTCGTTCGCGAATCACGGTCCAGACCGACGGTCAACTGAAGACCGGGCGCGACGTCGCGATCGCCGCAATCCTCGGCGCCGACGAGTACGGCTTCTCAACCGCTCCATTGATCGCGACCGGCTGCATCATGATGCGCGCCTGTCACCTCAACACCTGCCCGGTCGGAATTGCGACGCAGGACCCTGAGCTGCGTAAGCGCTTCAAGGGCACTCCCGAGCACATCGTCAACTTCTTCTTCTTTGTCGCTGAGGAACTGCGCGCAGTGATGGCGTCGCTCGGTGTGCGGACGCTGAACGAGATGATCGGCCGCACCGAGCTGCTGGTCGCAGACGAAGCGATCGAGCACTGGAAGACGGCCGGTGTTGACATGACGCACTTGCTGCACCGCGTGGAGCTTGAGCCTGGCGCCCCGCTTCACCGTGTCGGCCCTCCACCCGCGGTGCTGGAGAGCGCAATTGACTGGGAGCTGATCAAACAGTCCGAGCCCGCTATCGAGCGCGGCGAGAAGGTATCGATTGTGCATCCCGTCAGGAACATCAACCGCTGTGTCGGTGGCCTGCTCTCGAGCCGCATCGCTGAGGTACACGGCGCCGAAGGGCTGCCCGAGGGAACGATCGAGATCGCGCTTGAAGGTTCGGCTGGGCAGACCTTCGGCGGTTGGCTCGCCCCAGGCGTGACGATGACGCTCCGCGGCGACGCGAACGACTACACCGGCAAGGGTCTCTCTGGCGGAATCTTCTCGATCGCACCGCTCGACTCGGTCGATTTCGCGGCCGAGGAGAACGTGATCGCCGGCAACACCGTTCTCTACGGCGCGACCGATGGCCGCGCCTTCTTCCGCGGACTTGCCGGTGAGCGCTTCGCGGTTCGCAACTCGGGTGCCAGCGCCGTCGTCGAAGGGGTCGGAGACCATGGCTGCGAGTACATGACCGGGGGCCGCGTGGTCGTGCTTGGGCCGACAGGACGCAACTTCGCGGCCGGGATGAGCGGCGGGCTCGCGTTCGTGCTCGACGAGGATGGAACCTTCGCGCAGCGCGTCAACCCGGAGATGGTTGATCAGCTTGAACAGCTCGACGAGGTCGACGCGATCGAGGTCCGAAATCTTGTCGCCGAGCACGTTGAGCGCACGGCGTCAAGCGTTGGTCAGCGCGTGCTCGACAACTGGGCCGAGCTGCAGGGCTCGTTCGTCAAGATCTTCCCCGCCGACTACAAGCGCGTGCTCGCCGAGCTGGCGCAGCAGGAGCGCGAGAACGCCGACCACCCGAGCGTTGACGCGAGCGAGGTCGGTCGATGATGGGGGAGATCGGCGGCTTCCTCAAGATTCAGCGCGTAGGGCTTCCCTACAAAGATCCGATCGAACGGGTCGAGCTTGAGCCGTACAAGGAGTTTGTCGAGTCTCGGTCCGACGGCGAGCTCGCTGAGCAGGGTGCACGGTGCATGGATTGCGGCGTTCCCTTCTGTCACAGCGGCTGTCCGCTCGGCAATCTGATTCCTGACTTCAACGACCTCGTCTATCACCAGGACTGGCAGGCGGCAATCGTTCGTCTGCACGCGACAAACAACTTCCCGGAGTTCACCGGCCGGCTCTGCCCGGCGCCCTGCGAAGCGGCCTGCGTACTCGAGATTCGCGAGGGCGACTCGGTGACGATCAAGCAGATCGAGCTGTCGATTATCGACCGTGCATGGCAGGAAGGGTGGGTCACTCCCGAGCCGCCGCAGGCTGAGAGCGGACGCTCGGTCGCCGTTGTCGGCTCCGGGCCTGCCGGCTTGGCTGCAGCGCAGCAGCTACGCCGTGCGGGGCACAAGGTTGTCGTCTTCGAGCGCGACGAAGCGCCGGGCGGCTTGATCCGCTTCGGCGTGCCTGACTTCAAGATCGAGAAGCACGTGATCGACCGTCGCGTCCAGCAGCTGATCGATGAAGGCGTTGAACTTCGCTACGGCATCGATGTGGGTGTAGACATCAGCGCCGATCAGCTGAAGCGTGATTTCGACGCAGTCGTGCTGGCAATCGGCTCACGGGTACCGCGCGACCTAGACGTTCCCGGCCGCGAGCTTGATGGTGTTCACTTCGCAATGGAGTACCTCTATGGCCGCAACCGTTGGGTTGCCGAGCAGCTTGGGCCGCAGCCGCCTGCGGCTGCCCCGACCGACCTGCCGAAGATCACCGCTGAGGGGAAGCACGTCGTTGTCGTCGGCGGCGGCGATACCGGCGCTGACTGCGTCGGCAACTCAACCCGCGAAGGCGCGCTTGGCGTGATCCAACTGGAGCTACTGCCCGAACCGCCAGAGCACCGCCCCGATGACCGAACGCCTTGGCCTGTTTGGCCTCAGAAGTACCGGCTTTCATACGCGATGGAGGAAGCTCGTGAGATCGGCCGCGGCGAGCAGGACTTCTCAGTCGTCACGACCCACTTCTCGGGGGCCGACGGAAAGGTGACTACCCAGCACATCTCGCAGGCCGAAGCGAACCCGCCGTTCGCTCCCGTGCCGGGCAGTGAGCGTGAACTGAAAGCCGATCTGGTGCTGCTGGCAACCGGTTTCATTCATCCCGAGGCAGACGGACTCGTTGCCGATCTCGGCTGCGAGCTGGACGGGCGCGGGAATATCGAGGCACCGACCTACCAGAGCTCCGAGGCCGGCATCTTTGTAGCCGGAGATGCCCGTCGCGGCCAGTCGCTGATCGTCTGGGCAATAAACGAAGGACGGCGCTGTGCGCGTATGGTTGACAAGTACTTCGCAGAAGTTCCCGTCTGATTAGGAGACCGAAATGAGCAATCAGAAGCTGCCACGGACCGCCGTAATCGGGGCTGGATCGTCCGGCATCACTGCGCTGAAGACGCTTGCCGAACGAGGCTTTGACGTCACCTGTTTTGAAGCGTCGAACAGGGT
>WLNV01000190.1 GCA_009699615.1 Actinomycetota bacterium | reverse complement strand
TGAGCGAGATCAACTGGCATGGCACGCTGCGAACGGTCCACTACGGCCTTCCGTACATGCTTGACCGCGCCCGCGGGCAGGTCGTCGTGATCAGCTCCGGGGCGGCGCTCCGCTCATTCCCATGGGCCGCTGTCTACGGCGGCACGAAGGCCGCGCAGCGGCTCTTTGCCGAAGCACTGCGCCACGAACTGAGCGGCACAGGCGTTTCGCTGACGACCGTCTATCCAGGCGAGATTGAAACGACGCTCCACGCGCACGAGCGCCACCGGATGCCCGACTGGTACCGCGGCAGCGACGCGGCCGACCCGGCTCAACTTGCGGCAAAGATCATCGAAGCTGTCGAGGAAGACCGCCGCGCCGTCTACTTCCCGCCGATCGTCCGACTGCTGCAGCTAGTCCACAATGTCAGCCCTCGCGCCGGTGACGCGCTGTTGCGCCGCCTCCGGGGCGGTACAGCCGCGCCGCGCCGCGACTGACGCAAACAGCGCCGCACCTTCGGCGCAGGAGTAGTGTTCTAGAAGCTGTGAAGACTGTTCGCCTGACAACAGCACTCGTGATCTGCCTGGTTGGCGCAAGCGGAGCGTCAAGCGCCGCGGCCTCGTCGCTCGGCAGCTACAAGACGCGGCTCGTCGCGGTCGGTGACATCGCCTGCGCTCCGGGGGCAGCCGTGACGGCAACAACCTGCCAGCAAGCGGCAACCTATTCGCTAGCTGCCAGCCTAAAGCCAGACCACGTACTGGTGCTCGGCGACAACCAATACGAAAGCGGCACGCTCGCCGATTACCAAGCCTCGTACGCGCTCACTTGGGGGAAGCTGAAGAGCAAGACCTTCCCCGTGCCCGGTAATCACGAGTACATCACGCCCGGTGCGACCGGCTATTTCGACTACTTCGGCTCGGCTGCTGGTGGCCGCACGCAAGGCTGGCACTCATCGACCTACGGCGGCTGGCGCGTCCTTGGGATCAACTCCAACTGCGCCTCGGTCGGCGGCTGCCAGACCGGCTCCGCGCAGGAGCAGTGGCTGCGCAGCAGCCTCTACTACTACCGCTCGAAGAAGTGCACTCTCGCGCTATGGCACCACCCACGGTTCTCGTCGGGAGAACACGGCGACAACCCCGAGATGGCCGACCTCTGGAAGACGCTGCAGGACTACGACGCTGAGTTCGTGCTCTCTGGCCATGACCATGCCTACGAACGTTTCCTTCCGATGAACAGCGACGGGACCGGCGGTGGCAGCGACGCGATTCCAAGCTTCGTCGTCGGCGGCGGCGGCAAGTCGATCTACCCGATTGCCCACTCGCGCCCGAACAGCACCGGCTACAGCCTCAGCTTTGGCGTACTAAAGCTCGACCTTTACTCAAAGGGATACAAGTGGCGCTACTACCCCACTAGCGGTGGCTCCACCGATAACGGCACCGGCTACTGCCGATGAACCGCAGGTTCGCGCCGGTTGCCGCGGCGCTGATGCTGTTCGTCACCGGATGCGGTAACTCCGATTCGGGCAATGCGACTTCGGCGACGGTTCAGCCCCCGCTCTCTTCTCTTGGCAGCCACACCGCACGCCTCGCAATAGTCGGCGATATCGCTTGCGCTTCGCCAACCCCGACCGGCGACCGCTGCCGCCAGGCCGCGACCTACGCGATCGCCAAGAAGATGAACCCCGACCGCGTGCTCGTAATCGGCGACACCCAGTACCCCGACGGCGCACTCCGCCTCTACCGCAAGTCGTACGCCAAGTCTTGGGGCAAGTTCAAACCAATCACCTTCCCCGTCCCCGGAAACCACGAGTACAAGACGCGCGGCGCGGCCGGGTACTTCGACTACTTCGGCGCTGCCGCCGCCAAGCGCGGGCAGGGCTGGCACGCCGCCACAGTCGGCGGCTGGCGGGTAATCGGGCTCAACTCCGTCTGCGCCGAGGTCGGCGGCTGCGACGCGGGATCGCCCCAGTCAAACTGGCTCGCGAATGACCTGCGCCGGCACGCCAAACTCTGCACGCTGGCGATCTGGCACTACCCCCGCTTCAGCTCTGGCCCTCACGGCAACCACGCGAACCTTGCCCACTTCTGGCAGCAGTTGAACGCAGCCTCTG
Source organism: Actinomycetota bacterium (assembly GCA_009699615.1). Classification (GTDB taxonomy): domain Bacteria; phylum Actinomycetota; class Thermoleophilia; order Solirubrobacterales; family Solirubrobacteraceae; genus F1-60-MAGs163. The sequence goes on along the minus strand of WLNV01000190.1, from coordinate 1,808 downwards.
GAGAGATCGTCCTCGCTGGCCACGACCACGACTACGAGCGCTTCAGGGCGATGACGAGTGACGGCAAGGAATCAGAAAGCGGCATGCCGAGCTTCATCGTCGGCACCGGCGGCGTGAAGCGCTACCTCGACTTCAAGGAGACCCCAGGAAGCGCGGCCCACTCGCTCCACTACGGCGTTCTGCAGCTCGATCTTTACTCGCGTGGCTACAGCTGGAAGTTCATACAGACCGACGGCAAGATCGCCGACAGCGGGCAAGCAGCCTGCCGGTAGTCTTCAGCGATGCCAAATGACGAGCGAGCGGTGCTCGTAGCTCCGGACTCATTCAAGGGGACCTTTCGCGCCAGCGAAGTAGCTGCAGCGATCGGCCGCGGGCTTGAATCAGTCGTAGCTGCGATCCCCGACCTGATGCCAGTCGCCGACGGAGGCGAAGGCACGCTCGAGGTGCTGCTGATGGCGCTCGGCGGCGAGACTGCAGGAGCCGACGCAAGCGACGCGCTGATGCGGCCGATCAAGGCCGGCTTTGGCCTCGTTGAAGGCGGAGAGACAGCGATAGTTGAGACCGCACAGGCGATCGGCCTGCCCCAGATCAAGGCCGACGAGCGCGACGCAGAAGCGGCCAGCTCGTATGGGGCGGGGCAGCTGATCGCGGCCGCCGCGCAGAGCGGCGCGAGCCGAGTTGTAGTCGCCGTCGGCGGCAGCGCCAGCAGCGACGGCGGCGCCGGTGCTATCGAGGCGATCGAGCAGGCAGGCGGTATCGGCGAGGCGGAGCTGATTGTCTGCTGTGACGTCAACACGCCGTTTGAGCTGGCGGCAGAAGTCTTCGGTCCGCAGAAGGGCGCCGACGCCGAGGCCGTCGACCGGCTGACGGCGCGCCTCAACGAGCTTGCAGCGACGCTTCCGCGTGACCCGCGCGGCGTGCCGATGAGCGGCTGCGCCGGCGGGCTCTCAGGTGCGCTCTGGGCTCAGTATGGAGCCGCGCTAGAGCCGGGCGCCCGCTTCGTGCTCAGCGCATTGGATGCCGACGAGCGGATCCAAGCAGCGCGCGCCGTTGTAGTCGGCGAGGGCCGCCTCGACCGGACAACGCTGGAGGGCAAGATCGCGGCAGAGATAGCTGTGCGAGCCCGCCAGGCAGGCGTTCCATGCCATGCCGTTGTCGGCAGCAACGGGCTTGAGCCGATCGATCAGCGGATCCTCGATCTGCAGGCCGTGATCGAAGCTACAACGCTCTCCGAGATCGAAGATGCCGGCAGACAAATTGCCGCGTACCTCTAAGCGACTTACGGGGTAGATACGACGATGCCCCCGCGCCCGCGCACAAATTTCAGCCGCAATACACCACGCCGAGCCACGGTCGTCGGCGCCGGTTCGTTCGGCACCGCCGTAGCGCTGCTGCTGGTTCGTGCGGGCGTCAGGACAACGTTGCAGGCGCGCACCGCGGCGCAGGCCGCACAGCTCCAACGCGAAGGAGAGAACCGCGCCTATCTCCCGGGGGTTCCGCTGGCTCGCGAACTGCGGATCGAAACGTCGGCCGATTCACTGGAGCGCGCCGATCTCGTCCTGCTAGCCGTTCCATCGACCGCAATCGCCGGTGTGCTCGCCGAACTCGAGCAGCGTGGCCTTGCTCCGCGCTCGCCGATCGTTTCGCTCGCAAAGGGGTTGATCGCCCCAACCGGTGCCGTCACGACCTCTATCGGCAGCGCACTCTATGGCGCCGATCGAATGGCCGTGATTGGCGGTCCCGCCCACGCCGATGAGCTGGTCCACGACGGCGGCGCGCTGGTCGCCGCCTCGACCGACGAAGACTTG
>WLNV01000019.1 GCA_009699615.1 Actinomycetota bacterium | reverse complement strand
GCACGCGTGCTCATACGTCCACGGAATCCGTGGGCTCGGGCGCGCTTACGTTTCTTTGGCTGATAGGTCCGCTTCATGAAAAGACAATCCGAAGGTCGAGTGGTCGCGATGGAGCATAGCCGTCCGAGATCGAAAGCAGCGCTCTGCAAAATCCTTTGTCGCCAAATGCGAACTTAGCCCGCGCCGACCACTGGCGCGGGCGCGACCCTCTGCTAGCTTGCCCCAACGAGTAACAGGCGCTACAAAACCGGCGCCCAAACCAGCTCAGCACGCCACGACAACAGTGATCACAGCAAGCTCCGAACACACCTGGAAGCAAATCTCCGATGAGCTCAAATCGGCCGTCGGCCCGAGCCTTTTTGACGTTTGGCTGGCACCGCTAAAGCTCACCAGGCTCGATGGGAATCAGCTAACGCTCGAAGCTCCAGCGGCCTCGCGCGCCTGGGTAACCGACCGCTTTGGCCAGATTCTCAAGAGCTCTGCGCAGAGCATCATTGGGGCCGACGCTGAAGTTCACGTCAGCGCGGCAGGCCAAGACCCTCGCCAGAGCGTTGCTTCGACCGAGAGCCACTTTGCCGCCGAAGCCGGCAGCGAACTCAACCCGAAGTACTGCTTCGAACAGTTTGTTATCGGAAACGGAAACCGGTTTGCGCACGGAGCAGCACTGGCCGTGGCCGAGAATCCGGGCACGGCCTACAACCCGCTCTTCATCTGTGGCCCACCCGGTGTAGGGAAGACGCACCTCTTGCACTCGATCGCCGACTATGCGAGGCGCCACGGCAACGGGGTCCGCGTCCACCTGACCGGCGCCGAGGCGTTCGCCAACGAGTTCATCTCTTCTCTCCGTGGCGGCGACATAAACGCCTTCAAAGCTCGTCACCGCAATGCGGATCTCGTGCTAGTCGACGACGTGCAGTTCCTAATGGCAAAGGCGAAGACAGAGGAAGAGTTCTTCCACACCTTTAACTCTCTAAGAGAGAGCGGCGCTCAGATAGTCCTGACCTGCGACAGGCCACCACGAGATCTCAACAAGCTCGAGGAGCGACTACGAGATCGCTTCGATTCCGGCCTGGTTGCAGATATCAGCGCCCCTGACCTTGCTACGCGTGTCGCAGTCCTGAACGCCAGAGCTCAGCTCGATCAGATTGAGATCGAAGACGACGCCGTGGTCGAACTGATCGCCACAAGAGTGGAGCGCAACCTGAGAGCATTGGAAGGAGCGCTGATACGAGTAGTCGCCTACGCGTCGCTAAGCGGTCGCAATATCAACACCGCCCTGGCTGAAGAGGTACTCGATGGTCTCTTTCCACAGAAGCCGCACGAACCTAAGTCGGTAAAGCTTTCCGTTGAAGAGATTCGCGCCGTAGTTGGTGAGCATTACGAGGTGAGCGTGACTGAGCTTTGTTCCTCCAGTCGGGTTGCATCCGTGCTCTGGCCCCGCCAGGTTGCGATGTACTTGGCTAGAGACCACAGTGGTGCGAGCCTGGCAACGATCGCCGCTTCGTTTGGTGGCCGAAACCACACGACCGCGCTCAGCGCTTGCAAGAGGGTTGAACAGCGCATTAGCGAAGACGCGGAGCAAGCAAACCAGCTGAGGCAGCTAGGTGACCAGTTGTTCAAAACTTCGGCGAATACCCGAGGCGACCGGTCCTAGTGACAAACTTGGTCAGTTGTACACATCCAGCAGGCCCAAACTATTCCGCAAACTGCAGGATGATTCATATCTACCTCGATATACACAACCCTTACTACAACTAGCTCTTTAATAAGGATCTACCTTGAAGATTTCATCATCGACATCAGAGTTGCTTCATCACCTGCAAACCCTTGCGAGGGTCGCTTCGACTCGAAGTGCTATTCAAGCGCTTTCAGGCGTTCGTATCGTCGCTGAGGAAGGCGGTATCGAACTTCAAGCGACCGATACCGAACTTTCAATCCGCGTTCCCCTCGCAGGCACTGTAGAGCGCCCAGGTTCGGTTGTTCTACCAGCGCGGCTGTTGCTCGAAGTGGTTCGCCAGCTAGGCGCGCCTGAAGTGACACTCGAACTTCGCAGCGAGGAACAAGACGTTGAAGTCCAGTCAGGGACTGCTCAGTATCACCTGCGGACATTGCGGCTAGAGGACTTCCCAGAGCTTCCCAGCGCCGGCGGGGATACGCAACTTGCAATGCCGGCAGCCGCATTCATTGAGACAATCGCGCGCGTATCGCGTTCAGCTTCACGAGACGAGACCCGCCCGATCCTTACCGGAGTATTGGTCTCCGCCAGCGGGAACGAGCTGCGCATGGTCGCAACCGACTCTTACAGGCTAAGCGTCAAGGAGACCGCACTCACCGAGCCGCTGAAAGAGAGCTTCGAAGCGAATGTCCCAGCGAGGGCCTTGGAAGAGCTCGCCCGGTTGGTAGACCCGGAGACCGAAACGATCTCAATTGGCGTCAGCGCCAACCAGGTTGTCTTCGAGGTAGGTGCCGTAGCGCTCTCCTCAAGGCTAATTGACGGCCAGTTCCCCAACTATCAGCAGTTGCTCCCGGACGCCTTTGAACACGAGTTGACGATCTCCACGGAAGAGTTCCTGACCGTAGCGCGGCGGATAGCGCTGATGGCGCAGAAGAATGCTCCTCTGCGGCTCTCGTTCACAGAGGGCGAGCTTACGCTTTCGGCCCAAACTCCTGATGTAGGCGAAGCAAAGGACACTTTGCCGGTTCCGTTCGCTGGCGAACCAATGGAAATCGGCTTCAATCCAGAGTTTCTTGTGGCCGGTCTGGAGAGCACAACAGCCGACGACGTGATCTTGAAGCTGATCAACCCGCTCCGTCCAGGGCTGATTGTCTCGGCCGATGGCAGTGGATTCCTCTATCTGATTATGCCTATCCGCCTGAACGTCTAATGAATCGGATCCAGCGGCTCCGTGTGCGCGACGTTCGCTGCTACGAGTCGGCCGAGATCACACTTGGCGAGCGCCTGACGGTGATTTACGGCGCGAATGGGGCAGGTAAGACAAACTTGCTTGAGGCGCTCTACTTTGGTTGTACTGGCCGCTCATGCCGCACCTCTAACGATCGCGAGTTCGTTCGCTTCGATCAAAGCGCAGCACGGGTCGAACTTGATCTAGACGGGGATGACGGCCCGCACCAGCTGGCGGTTGGCTTCGAGCCTGGCCAGCCGCGCCATGTGACTGCCGACGGTGGGCCGGTCGAGCGGCTAATCGATGTTGGCTTCCGACCACTGGCGTGTGTCTTCCTGCCAGATCGGCTGGAGCTGATCAAGGGGGCACCATCGCTCCGACGGGATCATCTAGATCAGCTGGTTGCCGGATTGTGGCCGGCGCGAGCAACAGTCCGCCGCGACTACGGTCAAGCGCTAGCGCAGCGCAACGCGCTGCTGGCGCGGATCCGCAACCACGGAGTCGACCCGAGCGAGCTTGACACCTGGGATCTGGAGCTTGGCCGCCACGCGCTGGCGCTGCGCGCGGAGCGCGAGCGGGCCGTTGAACTGGTTGCCCCTCGTGCGCAGGAGATTGCCGACGAATTAGGCCTGCCAGGTGGCTTGGAGGTTCGCTACCGACCTCGCAGCAAGGCCGACAGTGCCGAAGCGTTCGCCGCAGAGCTGGCCGAGCGACGGGATTCCGACCTCGAGCGTGGCTTCACCGGCCACGGGCCGCACCGCGACGAATTGTTGCTCAGCCGCGGTGGCCGTGAACTACGGATCTACGGTTCGCAGGGTGAACAGCGCGTTGCTCTGCTCGCTCTGCTGCTGGCCGAGCGGGAGGTTCTTGCCGATGAGCGCGGCCAGACTCCGCTGCTGCTGCTCGACGATGTAATGAGTGAGCTCGACGCGGAGCGACGCGAGCGGCTGGTCTCGAGGATCACGGCCGCCGGTCAGTCGGTTGTAACCACGACAGAGCTGGAGCACGTGCCGACCGGCGAGGACGCTGGCGTCGCTCGAGTCGAGGTCAGCGGCGGCGTCGTTGATCAGAAGGTCGCGGCGTGAGTCGCCAGCGCCGCGCCCCGCGCAATGCCGCCGGTTCGATCCGCGAGCTCGCCGACAGGCTCGCGCCGGCGACCGGCTTGGCGCAGATCCAGCGCTACTGGCAGGCTGCCGTTGGCGACGCGATCGCCGCGCAGGCGACGCCGACCGGTGAGGCCGCAGGGGTGCTGACGGTGACCTGTTCGAGTGCCGTCTGGGCGCAGGAGATTGACCTGATGAGTGTCAGCTTAATCGCGTCTCTCAACGGTGCCCTCGGCGAAGAAAAAGTCGTCTCGTTGCGCTGCCAAACGGTGGCCGCAAAGAGCTGGTCGCACGAGACCGCGCAGTAATCCGCAACTGCCGCCGTCGGGAGCGGCCTATCGTCCGATATTTACGGCGTATTTCGGGGCTTGGCAGGCGTCGATCCAGCCCCTCCAACTGCTATTGTTCTGGATACCAAATGTAGACGCCTCGATCCCGCGAAAACGTCGCAGGAATCGGGGTTTTTGCCTGTTATCGGAGCCAAATGACCAAAGCTGACAAGAGTTCGAGCAAAAGCGCCACTGAAGCCAAGACAACGGGCAGCTACGGCGCCTCCGATATTACGGTTCTCGAAGGACTCGAAGCGGTTCGTAAGCGCCCGGGAATGTATGTCGGCTCAACCGGCGTACGCGGCCTTCACCATCTCGTCTACGAGGTCGTCGACAACTCCGTCGACGAGGCGCTCGCGGGCCACTGCAGCTCGGTCGAGGTAACGATCCACGCCGACAACTCGGTAACAGTTGTCGATGACGGTCGAGGCATCCCGGTCGAGATGCACGCGAAGGAGAAGAAGCCGGCCGTCGAGGTTGTGCTGACCGTTCTCCACGCCGGCGGCAAGTTCGGTGACGGTGAGGGCTACAAGGTCTCCGGCGGGCTACACGGCGTCGGCGTATCGGTCGTCAACGCGCTCAGCGAAGAGCTCGCGATCGACGTCAGCCGCGAAGGCTTCCACCACACGCAGGATTACGCCCGCGGTGCTCCGTTGGCCGAGCTAAAGAAGGGCGAGCCGACCGACCAGACCGGCACCTCGATCACCTTCCTGCCCGACGCCAGCATCTTCGACGAGACCGAGTTCGACTTCTCGATTCTTGAGCAGCGTCTGCGTGAAACAGCCTTCCTCACGCGCGGCCTGAAGATCTCTCTGACCGACGAACGCTCGGTTGGCGCAACGGTTGAGTTCTGTTACGAGGGCGGGATCAAGGACTTCGTCTCCTATCTGAATGAAAACAAGGAGCCGATCCATCCCAAGGTTGTCTACTTTTCGGATGAAGGCGAAGAGGGTGCCGTCGAGTGCGCACTGCAGTGGAATGCGTCTTATCAAGAGTCGGTCTTCTCGTTCGCCAACAACATCAACACGCACGAAGGCGGCTCGCACCTTTCAGGTCTGCGCTCAGCGCTGACGAGGACTTTGAACAAGTACGCGCGCGACAAGGGAGAGCTGAAGGAGAAGGACGACAACCTCAGCGGCGAGGACGTGCGCGAGGGCCTGACCGCGGTGCTGTCGGCGAAGCTGACCGACCCTCAGTTCGAGGGCCAGACGAAGACCAAGCTCGGCAACCCGGGGATGCAGGGCTTCGTTGAGGGGATCGTGAACACCAAGCTGGCCGAGTTCCTTGAGGAGAACCCTGCCGACGCGAGGGCGATCATCCGCAAGGCCGTGCAGGCTGCGCAGGCGCGCTCTGCGGCCCGTAAAGCCCGCGACCTTACGCGCCGCAAGAGCGCACTCGAGAACTCGCGACTGCCAGGTAAGCTCGCCGACTGCTCGGTCAAGGACCCGTCGCTAGCTGAAATCTTCGTAGTCGAGGGTGACTCCGCCGGCGGCTCGGCCAAGCAGGGCCGCGACCGCAACACGCAGGCCGTCTTGCCGCTGCGCGGCAAGATTCTCAACGTCGAGAAGGCGCGGATCGACAAGGTGCTCCAGAACACCGAAGTTCAGGCTCTGATCACTGCAATCGGCACCGGGATCGCAGGCGAGTTCGACCTCGAGAATGCCCGCTATCACAAGGTCATTCTGATGACCGACGCTGACGTCGACGGTGCTCACATCCGCACCTTGATCCTGACGCTGCTGTTCCGCGAGATGCAGCCGCTGATTGACGCCGGCTTCGTCTACATCGCCAAGCCACCGCTCTACAAGATCAAGAAGGGCTCCCAGGAGCGTTACATCGAGAACGACGCCGAGCTTGAAGAGGTGCTGCTGGCAGACACCTACGAGAAGTTTGAGATCACCGACCGCGACGCCAAGAAGGTCAAGCTGACCGAGGCGAAGTGGCAGAGCTATCGCCGCAGCATGCGCCGCTACGAGCAGCTTTCGGCCGCGCTGAGGGCCCGCCACGGCGAGGACATGGTTCGCTTCCTTGGGGAGTCGGCGCTGCTCGCTGACGGCATCAACAGCTCTAAGGACGCAATCAAGCTGCTCAGCGCGGAGGATGCCGAGCTTGGCGTACTGACGACCGAGCTGGAGTCGAGCGACAACGGGATCCTTCTGATCCGCTCGATCGAGCGCGGCAGCGGCCTGGCTCGTACCCACCGGATGCCAGTCGAACTGTTCGAGAGCGCCGAATATCTCGGCCTGCTGAAGCTGCACGCCGAGATCGTCAAGCTAACCGGCAACGGACCCTTCATCGTCCGTTTGGGCGATCGCGAGGAGATCGCACAGACCTTCGAATCGCTCGGCACGGCGGTTATGTCTGTCGCCCAGAAGGGCGTTCAGCTGAGCCGCTTCAAGGGCCTCGGTGAGATGAACGCCGAACAGCTTCGCCAGACGACGATGGATCCCGCGACGCGCACTCTGCAGAAGGTCTCGATCGCCGACGCAGTCGCCGCTGACGAGATCTTCTCGATGCTGATGGGCGACGTTGTTGAACCACGCCGAAACTTCATTGAAGACAACGCCCGCGACGTCGTAAACCTCGACGTCTAATGACCGCACGGGCCGGAGAGGAAAACTAGATGGCTTCCGCAGACGTATTGAGTGACCGCTTCGAGCCGCGCGCGCTCGAAGATGAGATGAAGACCGCGTACCTCGACTACGCGATGTCGGTGATCGTCGGCCGCGCCCTGCCTGATGTGCGCGATGGCCTCAAGCCGGTCCACCGTCGCGTTCTCTACGGGATGTCGGAGCTTGGCCTCGGGCCAACGCGCGGCTACTCGAAGTGCGCCCGCATCGTCGGTGAGGTGATGGGCAACTTCCACCCTCACGGTGACTCGGCAATTTATGACGCGCTCGTCCGCATGGCGCAGGACTTCTCGATGCGCTATCCGCTCGTTGACGGACAAGGCAACTTCGGCTCGGTCGACGACGACCCGGCCGCCGCGATGAGGTACACCGAGGCGCGAATGACGCGTCTCGCGACCGAGATGCTGCGCGATCTCGATATGGACACGGTCGACTTCGTACCCAACTACGACGGCCGCACCCAGGAACCGACGGTGATGCCGGCTCGTTACCCGAACCTGCTCGTCAACGGTTCGTCCGGCATCGCAGTCGGGATGGCAACGAACATTCCGCCGCACAACCTCGCCGAAGTGATCGCAGCAACAATCGCGCTGATCGACGACCCCGACATTTCGCTCGACGGGCTGATGAAGCACGTCAAGGGCCCCGATTTTCCAACCGGAGGCACGATTCTCGGGGTTCAGGGGATCCGCGACGCATACGAGACCGGCCGCGGCCGTGTCCGCGTGCAGGCCAAGGCGCACATTGAGCCGCTGACGCAGGGCAAAGAGGCGATCGTCGTCACCGAACTGCCTTACATGGTCAAGAAGGGTGGCGACGGCGGCCTGATCCAGAAGATCGCGGCGCTGGTCCACGAGAAGAAGATCCCCGACATCACCGACCTGCGCGACGAGTCTGACCGCAATGGCATGCGGCTCGTAATCGAGCTCAAGCGCGACGTGATTCCGAAGGTCGTTCTAAACCAGCTCTATAAGCACACCTCGATGCAGTCGACCTTCGGCGTCAACACCGTTGCGCTCGTCGATGGCGTGCCACGCACGCTCTCGCTGCGTGAGGTGCTGACGGCCTATGTCGCACATCAGCGCCAGGTTGTCGTGCGCCGCGCCAAGTACGAACTGGGGATCAAGGAGGCGCGCGCCCACATCCTGCTCGGCCTGCTGATCGCGCTCGACAACCTCGATGCCGTGATTAAGCTGATCCGCGCCGCCCCGGACCGCGACACCGCTCGCGAGAAGCTCGTCGCGGACTTCAAGCTGTCGGCGATTCAGGCCAGCGCGATCCTCGAACTTCGCCTCGCGCAGCTGACCGCGCTCGAGTCGGACGCAATCAAGAGTGAGCACGATGACGTGATGGAGCGGATTCGCGAGCTACGCGAACTGCTCGGCAGCGAGCAGGCGGTGCTTGATCTGATTAAGGAAGAACTGAGCGAGATCAACGAGCGCTTCGCCGATGAGCGCAGGACGCTGATCTCACAGAGCGAAGACGAGATCGACATCGAAGATCTGATCGCCGACCAGCAGATGGTGATCACGATTACGCAAACCGGCTACATCAAGTCGCTGCCGCTTGGCACCTATCGCCAGCAGCAGCGCGGCGGTCGCGGCGTGACTGGGATGGACATGAAGGACGGTGACTTCATCGAGCATCTCTTTGTCTGCTCGTCGCACGACTTCCTGCTCTTCTTCTCGAACAGAGGCAAGGTCTATCGCTCGAAGGTTTACGAGCTGCCGGAGGCATCGCGTACCGCCAAGGGCCGCGCGCTTGTCAACGTGCTGCCGCTACGCGAGGGCGAGCGGATCGAGTCGGTTCTGGCGACGCGTGACTTCAGCGAAACCCAATACCTCGTCTTCGCGACGCGGAAGGGAACTGTCAAGAAGACCGAGCTGCAGCAGTACAACACGCCGATCAAGGCAGACGGCATCATCGCGATCAAGATCCGCGACGAAGACGAGTTGATCGTCGTTCGCGGTGTCGACAAGGACGATGAGGTTCTGATCACCTCGCGCGCTGGCCTGACTGTCCGCTTCGCCGAATCCGATGCCCGTTCGATGGGCCGGAGCACGAGCGGAGTGAAGGGGATGGACGTCGGTGAAAAGGGCGAAGTGATCGCGATGGACATCGCCCGCGATGACATGGATCTGCTCGTGATTACCGACAACGGCTACGGCAAACGAACGCAGGTGCGCGAGTACCGCAAGACCAAGCGCGGCGCGAAGGGCGTCAAGACGATCGCCCTGACCGAGTCGAAGGGTGGACTCGCCGGCGCGCTCGTGGTGCGCGAGCACCAGGATCTGATCTTCATCTCACGCGAGGGAATGGTTCAGCGAACGGCGGCGAGCGGGATCAATCGCTACGGCCGCAGCGCCCAGGGTGTGAAGACAATGAATGTCCGCGACGGTGATGTCGTCAGTGCCGTCGCGATGGTCATTGAGGACGCCGAGGGCAGCGCCGAGGCCGTTGAGGGCGAGAGCGTCGATCTTGAGGCGACAGAGGCGACAGAGGCCTCAGAGGCCTCAGAGGCCTCAGAGGTCGCAGCGACCGATCAGAGTGGTGCGGAAGCTGAGCCGGTCGAAGAAGAGGTCGAAGAAGAGCTTGAGCTCGACGACGAAGCTGCCGACGAAGACGACGAGTAGCTCGCCGCAAAGGAAAAGGGCGCCGGGTACGAACCCGACGCCCTTCCCAACAACTGACTGAATTCAAATTGATCGATCGGTCTTCACTCGCGACTGTTGCGAGCGGCCGGGGGGACCAGCTCCGGCGAATCGACCAACGGTGTCCCGGATTGGATTCCGCTTAGCGGGTCCAGCCAACCGCGCTAGCGGCCGGTCACCTCCAGGGTCCCGATAAACATTGGTTTCTCGATTTGGACCACCCCCTTTCTCTGGTAGCTCGAAAGCTAGCACGGCTCAGGGACGGCGATTAGGCCGCTTCAGCGGGCAGCCACTGGAGCCAAGCTGCCGGGATCTTCTGTGTCGCGACAGTGATGAATACGTGAGGCCCTGGAACGCGAGGCGACTTGCGAGGGTGCATGTTGATTTGGGCCGGCAGGCGGTCGGCCTTGCGCCGGTTGCAGGGCGCGCAAGAGGCAACAATGTTCTCCCAAGTGGAGAGACCGCCCTTGGAGCGTGGGATCACATGATCGACCGTTAGGCTCGATCGCGTGCCGCAGTATTGGCAGGCCCAGCCGTCGCGTGCGAAGACGGCACGGCGCGTGATCTTCCGCTTTGAACTGTCGCGCGGAACGTTGACGTAGAGGCGCAGCCTGATCACTATCGGCCGCGCCAGAACCTGCCGCTCGGAGCGAAGCTCGCTGTCGCTGCGCTCGATCATTTCCGCCTTCTCCTTCAGCAGCAGAATCGCTGCGCGACGGACGCTGCAGACATTGATCGGTTCGTAGGTCGCGTTGAGGACCAGCACCCGGCCCGTGTCGCGCGCGGGCCTCTGCCGCGGCAACCGCGGCGCATACTCACTAGGGGCTGATGAGGTCAGCGTCTTCATCTCGCTCAGTAGCCAGTCTAACGGCGCCACCGGGCCTTCGCTGAAGAAGGCGTGGGCTGCTCTAGACGGCGTAGCTGCCGAGTACCCGGACCTGCTGGCAGTGCTCGCTCAAGCCCGCAAGTGCGTCCGCCGCGGCGCCCGGCACATCGACGCGTCCGTCGATGTCGATCAAGAAGATGTAGCGGCCTAGCTCGAGCCTCGCTGGCCGCGATTCGATCCGTGTCAGGTTGATTGAGCGGGTAGCGAACTCCGACAGGCAATCGAGCAGCCAACCGGGAGAATTGTCACCGGCGCCGGAGAAGAGGATTGCGCTCTTTCCGGGTTCTCCGGGCTTCGGCTCTGCACTCGGCTGGCGTGAAAGCCAGATGAAGCGCGTCGCGAGGACTTCATGATCAGCGACCGAGTCGCGGAGCACGACAACCCCGCTCTGCTGGGCCGCTGCGTGGCTGGCGAGGGCTGCAATCGGCTGCTCGCTCTCCAACACCAATTGGACTGCCTCGGCCGTTGAGCTGGTCGGCCGCAGTTCGGCGTTCGGCAGCTCTCGGCGCAGAAACGACGCACATTGGGCGAGCGCCTGAGGATGCGAACAGACGGCAACGACGTCGCTCAGGCTGGTCGCCTCTCTGGCGATCAGGCAGTGCTCAACTTCGAGCACGTACTCGGCGATGACCTGAACGTCGGGTGCGTCATGGACGAGCGCATCGATCACCTGGTTGATGCCGCCCTCGACCGAATTCTCGATCGGTGCGATGGCGCGGTCAACGAGGCCGCTCTCGACGGCGCAGACGACCTCGTGAACGGTTGGCAGCGCGATTGTCTCGACTTCGCCTTCGGTCGCGGCCAAGTCGAGCGATTGTTCCATCGCCTGCTCGCTGAATGTGCCCGCCGGGCCCAAGTAACCGACGCGCATCAGGGACTCTCGACCACGTCAAGTACTTCGCCGGAGATCGCGGCCTTAACTGCCTGCTGTTCTTCGGGGGAGAGCTCGACGGTTCCCTTGCCGCCCTCGATCTGCCGGATGTAGAAGCGCGCCTGGTCACGATGCTGGATCGACGAGATGACAATCCCCGAGCGGTGGCTGTCGAGCAGCGCGATCGAGACCGACTGATGGCCAGAGAGCTCGTTGTAGGCGTCATAGCGAACAACCGACCGGTGGCTGATTGCACCGTCGAGCCGCGTCTCGGCGTTGGCGACACGGCCATCGAGCCGAGTAGCAATATCGATCAGGTGATCGTGGAGTACGACGAACTGCCGCTCAAGATCGGCGGCGTGGGCAGTGATGTCGCGCTCGCTGTCACCAATCACGAGCCGTTGGTCACGCCGCAGCCCGCGCAGCTTGACGATCACCACGATCAGGCCGATCAAGGCGATGGCGGCGATCGCGCAGGCGATCACCGCGACAAGTCCGACGCTGCTGTTGAAGGAACTCACGCTGCGCAGAGGATAGACCCGCGAGGGGCTATCAACCGCTCGCGAAGAGGACCGTGTAGGTCGCTTCGTTGTTGTCGGTGCCGGTTTCGCCCGGGACGGGGTCAACCTTGACCGTCAGTGTTGCGGCGGTTCCACTGGCAGGAACTGAAGGAAGTGCAATCGCGACATCGGTCTCGGAACCGGCGGTCGTCTGGTTGACAACCTTCTTCACCGTGATCGGCTTGGCGCCGGGGCTGGTGAGCGTGACGGTCACCGTGACGTTGCTCTCATTGTTCTCGCCGCCGTTCAGAACCTTGACCGTGACAGCAACCGGAGGCGTGGCGGAGACCTTGTTTGCCGCTGGCGACGGCTCAAGCGTCGTGCCGGCGATTGTCGTGCTGCTGATCGCGTGGCCGTGGAGACCAGGGGCAACGGCGCCGCCGGTGGTTCCGGCTCCTGCTTGGCCACCGATTGCAGCGGCAATTGTGCTCGGCGCGAGCCAGGTGTAGCCCGGCAGAGACTGGCTCTTCTCGATCGTCTGCCCGGTGATTCCAGCGGCATTGAGCGCCTGCTGGATAAGCGGCGCAGTGCGCTGCGAATAGACGACGTCTGAGGCGAGGAACGCCTGCATCTGCCCGGCGATCTCGTTCGTCGCAGTCTCAGCGGCCTGCCCGGTGCCCTGCGCCTTTGGCAGTAGCTCAGCGATCTTCGTCAGCGCGCCGGAGCGGAGGTCGAGCGTCAGCATCAGGTTCTGCTGCGCTGCGCGCATATCTCCCGGAACATCAAGCTCGTTGGCACGCTTGGTGTCTTCCTCGGCGGCAAGGCGGATCTGATTGATCTGAACCTGCAGGTCGCCGGCTGCGGCTCCGGCCGTGCCACCGCTGAGCAGCTTGAAGAACGGAGCAGCGACTTGGTTGTCGGAGTCGGAGACGATCGCAGCGACATTGCGGTTGTAGTCGACGAGCGCACTGTTGCTGGCGCTGTCGAGGCAACCCTTGACGCCGACGACGACGATCAGCAGCAGAATGACGCCGACGCCGATTGCGATCGCTTGGCGTGTGCGCAGCGTTTGACGGTCGCCTTGGGGCGGCTCGTTTCCAGCCGCAGCCGGACGCCGAGGCTCGGCTGGCCGCCGCGGGCTGGAGCTGACCTGTGTTGGATCGTCGTCGAAGAAAGACATTGAAGATTGGCGGCAAAGAACCGACCGCAGTGGCGAAGTATGACGACCAACGCGAGAAATCGGCCGCGATGCAAGTTTGCTCGCAAATCCGACGCTTCGCAACTGCGGCAGGCAGCCCGCCAATGACGCAGAATATAGGAGACAGTGAGTTCTGCCGACACGACGATCGCCCACCAGGAAACGCCGCCGCGCAGCGAGGTAGCGGCGACCGTCGTTCTCGAGCGATACCGCTTGATGCGCCGACTTGGCGCCGGTGCATTCGGCGTTGTCTGGCTAGCTCTCGACGAACGGCTTGATCGCGTCGTGGCGGTCAAACGGATTGAAGCCCATGATCCCGAGATGGCGGCCCGCGCCGAGCGCGAAGCGATTGCCGCCGCGCGTCTCAACCACCCAGGCATCGTCGCGCTGCATGAGGCCGGGCGGGACGCT
The DNA here is from genome assembly GCA_009699615.1 of Actinomycetota bacterium. Classification (GTDB taxonomy): domain Bacteria; phylum Actinomycetota; class Thermoleophilia; order Solirubrobacterales; family Solirubrobacteraceae; genus F1-60-MAGs163. Next base: position 714 of record WLNV01000019.1, on the reverse strand, counting down.
GATGCCGTCTATCTCGTTTCGGAGCTGGTTCGAGGCAGGACGTTGCGCGAACGGCTTGTCGCCGGGGAGCTTTCCGACCGCGATGTCGTGCGAATTGGCATCGCGCTCTGCGACGCGCTCAGCCACGCTCACGCGCGCGGAGTGATTCACCGAGACATCAAGCCAGCCAACATCATCATTCCCGATCGCCCTGATGGCGATGCCGGAATTGTCAAGCTGACCGACTTCGGTATCGCGCTGATCGCCGGTGACGACGCTCTGACGCGGACCGGCGACGTTGTCGGCACGCTCGCCTACATGGCTCCGGAGCAGGCCGACGGAAGTCCGGTCAGCGGGCAGAGCGACCTCTACTCGCTGGCGCTCGTTCTCTACGAAGCCTTTAGTGGCGTCAACCCGATCCGTGCTGGTGGAGCGGCCGCGACAGCGAGGCGAGTAGGGACTCGGCTGCCGGCGCTCGGCCAGCTGCGGCCCGAGCTCCCTGAGGAGATCCGGGACGCGATCGATTGGGCCGTGCAGCCTGATGAACTCGATCGCGGAACGCTGGCTGAGCTGCGTGAAGCGCTGATCGAAGGGCAGGATCAGGCCGATACCACTGCCGGAGTGGTCGACGCTGCCTTGATCGACAGCTACGAGCAGGCCGACCTGCTCAACCCCGCCGAAGGCATAGCCGTCGCAGCTTCTCCGACCCTCCCGGCTCGGTTCGCCGCCGCTGTG
>WLNV01000189.1 GCA_009699615.1 Actinomycetota bacterium | reverse complement strand
TCAAGAGTTGTCGTCGCCTCATCCGACACCGCCTACGGCCCGAGCGAGGTTCTTCCCTACACGGAAGCGATGGCGCTCGAGGCATCTCATCCTTATGACGCTTCGAAGGCCGCAGCCGACATCATCGCGCGCTCCTACTGGTCGACCTACGGTCTGCCGGTCGCCGTTGCACGGATGGCGAACTTGTATGGCGGCGGGGACCGCAACCGCTCGAGGCTGGTTCCAGAGACTGCCGCGGCGATCATTGCCGGCAGGCCGCCCGTGATTCGCTCCGACGGTTCCCCTCAACGCGACTTCCTCTACGTGACCGACGCGGTCGAGGCCTACTTGGCGATTCTCGACCTGCTTGAAGATGGCGTTGGCGCGGGCGAGCCGTTCAATGCCGGAAGTGGCGTTCCGCTGCGGGCGCTCGACATCGTCGAGGTGATGTGTCGCCTGGCCGGCGTTGAGCTTGATCCTGACGTCCGCGGCAGTGGAGTCCCGCAGGGCGAGATCAAGCGGCACTGGATCGACTCTTCGAAGCTGCACCGGTTGAGCGGCTGGGAGCCAAAGGTCGGCCTTGAGGAGGGGCTTGCGCTGACGCTGGATTGGTATCGCGCGCACCCCGAAGTTCTCGCCGATTGATCAGAGCATTACCATTACTCGTCAATGGCTGGCCATTCAAAATGGGCGGGGATCAAGCACAAGAAGGCGATCGTTGACGCTCGCCGAGGCAAGCTCTTCACCAAACTCGGTCGAGCGATAACCGTCGCCGCCAAGGAGGGCGGGGGAGAGATCGAAGGGAACCCGTCGCTGGCGCTGGCGGTTCAGAAGGCCAAGGACGCGTCGATGCCGAAGGACAACATCGAGCGCGCGATCGTTCGTGGAACAGGCGCTGGCGCCGATGCCGAGGCATATGAAGCGGTTGTCTATGAGGGCTACGGGCCGGGCGGAGTGGCGATGCTGATCGAGGCTCTGACTGAGAACCGCAACCGCACTGGTGCCGATGTCCGCCACACACTGACCAAGCACGGGGGGAGCCTCGGGGAGCCTGGCTCGGTCGCGTACCTCTTCTCTCAATGTGGGCTGATCGTCGTCGATGCTGAGGCCCACAGCGAGGAGCAGCTGATGGTGGCAATCGATGCCGGTGCCGAGGAAATTGAGCTTGACGAGGACGTCTACGAGGTGATTACTCCTGCCGCCGCGCTGTCAGCCGTGCGCGCCGCGCTCGATCAAGCCGGTATCGGCTACCAGTCGGCGGAGCTGGTGCAAAGGCCAGCTGTGCGCGTCGAGATCGACGAGGCCGATGCGTCAACACTGCTCAAGTTGATCGATGCGCTCGAAGACAACGACGACGTCGGCGATATCCACGCGAACTTCGAGATCGAAGCCGAAGTGCTGGACCGAATCGCCGGCTGACGGTCTCTGCACGGGTTTTTTGGGACCTGCTCGCGCGGTGTTGTCAGAATGAACGCGATGAGCGATACGCCACGCCGACGGATGACAGCGCCGCAGCGCCGAGACGAGATTCTCGACGCGGCCGCCACAGTGATCGCCAGGTCTGGCTACGACGGCTGTTCGTTGGAGCAGATTGCGGGAGAGGCCGGCGTCTCGAAGGCGTTGATCTATGAGCACTTCGAGTCGAAGCGGGAACTGCACGCAGAACTTCTCGGTCGTCACGCAACCGAGATCTTTGCCCGTCTCGAAATCTGTGCAGAGAGTGGAGCTACAGGCGAGGAGCGCCTCCGGCTCGGCGTCGATGCCTTCCTGGCGTTCGTCGAAGAGGACCGCGACGCTTGGCGCGTCCTCTTCCGTGATGCGGCCGACCCTGACATCGTCGAATCGCTCGCGGCAGTCCAGTCTCAAGCAGTAGGAGTGATTGCCGCGCTGATGGCGTCCGATCCCGATCGCGTCGAAAGCGACAAGGCCGACCAAAGCGACGGCGCGCTCTACCTCGAACTTCATGCTCAGCTGCTGGCCGGCGCAACGCAGGCGGTCGCGCACTGGTGGTACGACCACGACACGGTGCCGCGCGCCGCTGTGGTCGATCGAGTGATGGAGTTCTGCTGGCTTGGTTTGGAACGGGTCGCGTCGGGCGAGTCGCTCGGCAGTGCACGCGCAGCAGCTGCAGCCTCTACGAAGCAGTAGGCGGGCGCTCCCGAAGGGGAGGCATCCGGTCTAGGGCGCAGAATCACGAGCAATGATCGTCGTCGGAATCGACCCCGGTATCGCCAATACCGGCTTTGGAGTTGTGCGCCGCCGCGCTGGCCGCCTCGTAGCTCTCGATGGCGGCGTAATGCGAACCCGCTCGGAGCGTTCACCCGAGCATCGCCTGGCCGATCTCTTCGCCCAGTTCGAAGAGCTGCTCGACCGCCACTCGCCGGACGCCGTCGCGCTCGAGGCGATCTACTTCGGCCAGAACGTCAGCTCGGCGTTCGCCGTCGGGCAGGCCCGTGGTGTAGTCATGCTGGCTGCTGGGCGCCGCTCGATTCCGTGCGAGGACTACACCCCACAGCAGGTCAAGGGCGCGGTCTGCGGCAGCGGCCGCGCTCCGAAAGAGCAGGTCACGCGGATGGTTCAAAGCCTTCTCGCGCTTCCCGAGCCGCCGACGCCGGACCATGCCGCCGACGCGCTCGCAGTCGCGATCTGCCACGCGAATCATGCTCCGCTGCGTAGCGCGACTCTGCGTGCCCAGTTGCCTGACACGCGCGTCGCATGATCGCCTTCGTCAACGGCGACGTCGTCGGCCGCCGAGAGGACCACGTGGTCATCCAGACCAGCGGCGGCGTCGGATACCGGCTCGCGGTTTCGGCCGAAACGCTCTCGCACGTGCCGGCGGTCGGCCAGCAGGTTTCGCTCCACTGCCACCTCGTCGCGCGCGACGATTCGATGGCGCTGTTCGGATTTGCCACGGAGGAGGAGCGGGACCTCTTCCTAATGCTGCTTGGCGTTCAAGGCGTTGGCCCGAAGGTCGCCCTTGCGCTGCTTAGCGATGGTCCTCCACGCGAACTCGCTGGCACGCTCGCGAGCGGCGACGTCGCGCGACTTCAGGCGGCTCCGGGGATAGGCAAGCGGACTGCTGAACGGATTATCGTCGAGCTTCGCGAGAAGGTGATCGCGCTCGGCGGCGAGGACGGCGAGATCACCGTCACACGCGGCGACGACCCGCGCCGGATCGCGCGCGATGGCCTTGTCGAGCTTGGTTTCACGATTCAAGAGGCCGACGGCTTCGTCGCTGGTGCGGAGGGCGAGAGTGCTGAGGATCTGCTCCAGAGCGCACTCAAGGCGGCGCGGCAATGAGCGATGATTTTCCCGAAGACGCACCGATCATGACGCCCGGTGCGTTGGCGCAGGAGGACGAACTCGATCGCTCACTTAGGCCGCAGACGCTGGAAGACTTCATCGGCCAGCAGGCGCTCTGCGACCAGCTCGCGGTTTCGCTCGAGGCCGCCACAGCACGCGAGGAGCCGCTCGACCACGTTCTGCTCGCCGGGCCTCCCGGACTCGGGAAGACCTCTCTCGCCCAGATCATCGCGACCGAGCTTGGCGTTCCGTTCGTACAGACGGCAGGCCCGGCACTCGAACGCAAAGGTGACATCGCGGCGTTGCTGACGGCGCTGGAGCCGGGTTCGGTTTTCTTCGTCGACGAGATTCACCGGCTAAGCCGGGCGCTCGAGGAAACCTTCTACCCGGCGATGGAGGACCGGCGACTGCCGATCACCATCGGTCAGGGCGCAGGCGCCCGAGTTGTGACGCTGGAACTCCCGGCATTCACGCTGATTGGCGCTACAACGCGTGCCGGGCTTCTGTCGACGCCGCTGCGGGACCGCTTCGGCATCCAATATCGGCTCGAGAACTACGGTCCTGACGAGCTCGCTTCAATCGTCAGACGTTCGGCCGCAATCCTCGATGTCGCGCTCGACGACGATGGCGCACTCGC
>WLNV01000188.1 GCA_009699615.1 Actinomycetota bacterium | reverse complement strand
TGGCCGTAGCCGTTCCATTTGAAGAGAAGACCGACGAGCAGCAGGCGATCACCGAGATGGTGCGCCAGTTCGCCGACGAGCAGATTCTCCCCAACGCTGAACACTTCGACCACGAGGACGAGTTCCCGGCCGAAATCGTTGAGCAGATGAAAGAGCTCGGCCTCTTCGGAGTAACGATCCCCGAGGAGTACGGCGGCATGGGGCTCGACCTCACGACCTACGTGATGATCGTGGAAGAGCTAAGCCGCGGTTGGATCTCGATCTCCGGAATCATCAACACCCACTTCATCGGCTCCTACCTGCTGATGAAGTACGGCACCGACGAGCAGAAGCAGAAGTACCTGCCACGGATGGCGACCGGTGAGATTCGCGCCGCCTTCTCGCTCTCCGAGCCGGAGATGGGCTCCGACGTTCAGGCGCTGAAGACGAACGCCAAGAAGGACGGCGACTACTACGTGATCAACGGCCAGAAGATGTGGGTCACGAACGGTCTGCGCTCGGACATGGTTTTCGTCCTCGTAGTCACCAATCCTGACGCCGAGAAGCGCCATCAGGGAATGACCTGCTTCATCGCCGAGAAGGTTGGCGGCGAGCATGAGAACACAGGCGACTACGCCGGTCTCAATGTGCCGCCTGTGTTGAAGAAGATGGGCTACAAGGGTGTTGAGTCAACCGAGCTCGTCTTCGACGGCTACCGCTGCCCAGCCGAGAACATTCTCGGTGGCGAAGAGGCAGGCCTGAACAAGGGCTTCCCGCAGATGATGGACGCGCTTGAAGTGGGCCGCGCAAACGTCGCCGCCCGCGGCGTTGGCATCGCTCAGCGTGCGCTGGAGCTGGCGCTGAAGTACAGCCAGGAGCGCAAGACTTTCGGCAAGCCGATCTGTGAGCACCAGGCAATTCAGTTCAAGCTCGCCGACATGGCAACTCAGGTCGAGGCAGCGAGGTTGCTGACGATCCGCGCCGCACGGCTCAAGGACGCCGGCGTCCGCTCCGAGATGGAAGCCGGAATGGCGAAGCTCTTCGCTTCCGAGGCCGGTCGCTTCTGTGTTGAGGAATCGTTCCGCATTCATGGCGGCTACGGCTACTCGAAGGAGTACGAGATCGAGCGTCTTTACCGCGACGCGCCGCTGCTGCTGATCGGCGAAGGAACCTCCGAGATCCAGCGTATGGTGATCGGCAAGACGCTGCTGCAGCGCCACAAGATCTGACCCAACCGGACCCCTCAAAGACGCGCTGGCACACGCCTCTAGCGCGGCAGTACCCGCGCAACGTCGCGAGCGCTACCTATGGGCTGATCATCGGCGCTTCGGTGATCGCTGCCTCCGATCCGGAGACCGGAGATCACGCTGCTGCTGTTGCCGAGGTGTTGGTCTTCACCGTCATGGCGTTCTTTGCAGCCCACGTTTATGCGCTGCTGCTTGGCGACTGGAGCAGGAAGAAGCGCGCGCCGGATTCGCGCAACGTAAAAGAGATGGTCGTCGCACAGTCACCGATGCTCACCGTGATCTCGGTGCCGGTAATCATCCTGCTGCTTGCCGTTCTGGAGGTATTCCCTGATCAGACGGCGGTCAACCTCGCGCTCTACGCCTGCGTTGGCGAGCTCGCTGCGACCGCTTGGTACGCGTCACGCGGAGCCGGCGCATCGCGCCGCCAGAGCGTGATCGCGGTCGTCGTAGCGATCGTAATCGGCGTTGCAATCATCGGGATGAAGGCTGCACTGCACTAAGCCGGTAGGCTGAACTCATGTCCGGTGACGCACGAACATTGATCGCCAAAGCCGCAACCGATGTCGTTGCGCAGGTGCCCGCACTGGCGCCACTGAAGATCGTCGTTGACGTGCAGCTCCAGGGCCGCGGCGACCTGCAGGTCTTCCGCCTTGAGATGCCGCAAGCTGTGGTCACAAAGGACGTCGCGACCGACGCCAAGATTCATTTGGCTATGCGCCGTGAGGAGTTCAATCGCCTTGTCGAAGAGGCCAGTATTCCGGCCTGGCGCAAGGCTTTTGAGGTCGGCAGCATTAAGGCAAGCGGCGTTGAGCAGTACATGAAGCTGATCACGCAGGTGATTGACAAGCAGCAGGGTCGCGCGCAGCTTAAGCGCGCGAGCCACTAGCGCTCATGGCGATCGCCACCACTCATTTCACCGACCCCGGCTGCCCTTGGGCCTACTCGGCCCGCCCGGCTCTACGCACACTTGAGTGGCGCTTCGGTGACCAGCTCGAGTGGGAACTGGTCGTAATCGGGTTGACCGAAGATGCAAAGCAGTACGAGGATCGCGGCTACACGCCGGAGCGCATGGTCTCCAGTTGGCCGGTCTACCACGAGCGCTTCGGAATGCCGTTCGGCTACCAGATCAAGGCCGGCGTGTCGGCCACGAGCCGCGCCTGCCGCGCCGTGATGCTCGCAAATGAGCAGAGCCACGAGATGGGGGAGGCCGCGCTGAGCGCACTCCAGTTCATGCAGTTCACGACGATCGAGATGCTCGAAGACGACGCAGCAATCGCCGCCGCGCTGGACGAGGTCGACGGGCTTGACGGAACCGCAATCGTTGCGCGACTCGACGACGCCGACGTGCTCGAGCGCTACGAAGTGCAGCGCACCCGCGCCCGCCAAGCAGCCGGAGGCGCTACCGAAGCACAAGGCAAGAGCGCCGACAGCGATGGCCCGGTCCGCTACACGGCGCCATCACTGATCTTCACTGCGCCGGACGGCAGTTCACTGGAGGCCGGCGGCTTCCAAACGATCGAGGCCTACGACGTGATTCTCGCCAATCTTGACCCAACGCTGAAACGTCGCCCGCGGGCCGAGAGCGTGACCGAGGTGTTCGACTTCTTCGGCCGGCCGCTGCTGACGGCCGAGATCGCTGCCGTAATGGCCGAACCGATGATGCCGCCCAACACCGGCGCCGTGCTGGCCGAACTGCAGGAGCTGGCCGCCGAAGGCAAGATCGTCCGCGACCTGCTCGGCGACGACGCGCTCTGGCGCGCCGCCTAGAGCGCCCGCCTATTGATAGGTGGCGTTACCGGTGATCGTGATCTGACCGTCGGTGCCCTGCAGGTTGTCGGTCTCGACGAAGGTCAGCCCCGTAGCCTTGATGCCACGGAAGTCGCCGGTGCCGCTCGTGATCGTCATCGTGCCGGTCAGCGTGATCTTGTCGGCTGCGGTATCTGCGGCGAAGGTGACCTTCGCGACGCCCTTGATCAGCCCGGCGCCGCTGCTTAGCGTCACCTTGCCGGCGCCGGTGCCCTTGACCGGGTCGAGCACCCAGTCGATCAGCGTGTGGCCGCTGCCGGTCGGCATTCCGATGCAGGTTCCCTTGTCGGTGAACTTGAACGTCTTGCTGTTCTTCGTCTGTTTTGTGGACGCCGTCATGCTGATCGGCTGAGCCGTGCCTGGGATTGGCCCAAGTCGCGTCGCTTCAACGCGCGCCAGCTTCGTCTTCAGGCGCTTGTATTCACGCTGCTGCAGTCTGCTGCGACGGACGCCTGGTGCGGCGAGGTTCTTCTTCTCGCTCGGGTCGCACTGCAGGTCGTACATCTCGTATTCGCTCGTCGCGACTCCCAGCGGATCGTAGTAGCGGGCCAGCTTCCAACGCTGCTCACGGATGCTGGAGATGTGGTTGGCGCCATATGGATGGGCCTTGCTCGCCTGCCCTGACTGGTAGTCGTCGTAGGTGAACATCACGTAGTCCTGAACCGACTTGGCCTTCGGGTTGACGAGCAGCTTCGAATAGTCAACGCCGTTCCACTTGGCGCGCGCCGATGAAGGGGCGCCAAAGAGGTTGGCGAGAGTCGGCACGAGGTCAACGTGCGAGACGAGCGCGTCGCTGGTGCGTGGCTTCGGGAAGATCTGCGGGTTGGAGTAGATCAGCGGCACCTTCATCGACTCTTCATAGAAGTTGAAGTTCTTCTCGCCGACGCCGTCGTGGCACAT
>WLNV01000187.1 GCA_009699615.1 Actinomycetota bacterium | reverse complement strand
AGCCATTGCCTATGACCCGACGCCAGGCTACACGGCAACCGTTGGCGCCCAGATGAAGACGCTGCTCGAAAAGGCAGGCGTCAAGATCACCGCCTATGAGGCCGTCAAGCCGGGCGCATCGAACTACACCAGCACAGTTAAGAAGCTCGAGGCGACAAATCCTGATGCCATCTACTCAGTCGTCTACTTCCCAGAAGGTGGACTGATCGCGAAGGAGATGAACACCAGCTCCTCGAAGGTGAAGTGTGTGGCCGATTACGCGTCGGACGATCCGGGCTTCGTCACAACGGCCGGCAAGGCCGCAGCGCAGAACTGCCCGGTCGTCGGCGTCCCGTCACCAGGTGACTTCCCGACCGGCGGCTCGTTCGATGCCTCTTACCAGAAGGAGTTTGGCGAGGGTCCAGGTACCTGGAGCTCCTACGTCTACGACTCTGTGAACTTGCTTGCTGATTGCGTTAAGAGCGCCGGAGGCTTTGACAACACGCCGAACGCTGATGGCTCGACAACGGCCCAGACTGACGGTTCAACAGCGCTCACGAAGTGCCTAAATGAGACGAAGGATTGGAAGGGTGTCACCGGCTCGGTCACGATCGATCCGGCCAACGGCAACCGCAATCCTGCGACGGTGGTACTTCTTGCCACCGACAGCAGCGGCGCTTTGCACGTTGATCAGGATTGGGCGAACGCAGTCGGAGCGCCCTACTAGGCGCCCAGCAACATCGCCAGCGCGGCCATCGCCAGCATCGAACCGATGATGCCGGTTGCGGCGAGTGGCCTGTTTTCTCGCGGCCCGATCGCATCCGGGAGCAGCTCCAGCACAACGAGTGCAAGCATCGCGCCAGCAGCGAACCCGAGCGACCACGGGAGCAGCGCCGTGATCTCCTCGACGAGTAGGAAGGCAATCACTGCACCGATCGGCTGCGGCAGGCTCGTTCCAACTGCCGCCCAAAACTGCTGAGAGGCGCTAAAGCCAGCCTGGGCCATTGGAATCGCCGTCGCTGTTCCCTCCGGCACATTCTGCAGCGTGATCGCGACGAAGACGAAGAGTCCGATCGTGCTGTCGACCGACCACGACGAGCCCAGCGCAAAGCCCTCGGGAAGGCTGTGGACGAAGAGCACGACGAAAACCAACGCCGAGCGGCGAACATGGACGCCACTCAAATTCCCGACGTGCATCTCACGGCCGGCCATCGCCCGCTGGCCGATCAGCAGAAAGGCCACTCCGATCACGCCGCCAACGATCAGCGGAACCCATTGACCCTTGTCGATCGGCTCGACTACCAGCCCGATAGAGGCTGCAGTCATAACTCCTGCCGCGATTCCCCAGAGCAGCGGGCGCCAGCGCTCGGTGCGCGCAGGCCCGAGCCATGCCACCGGGAGCGCGCCAAGGCCGGTCGCCAGCGCCGTCACGCAGGCCAGTAGGAAAACGGTAAGCAATGCCACCGGCGCAGATTACGGCAGCCTACGGCGAGAGCCTGAGCACCGACCGCTGCTGCGCCGCGCTACGCTCGCCGCTCAGATGATTTCAACCAATCAGCTCAAGAACGGCAATCACATCGAAGTTGACGGCACGGTCTTCAAGGTCGTTGACTTCCAGCACGTCAAACCCGGCAAGGGGCCCGCGTTCGTTCGTACGAAGCTGCGCCGGACTTCAGACGGCAACGTGATTGACAAGACCTTCCGTGCAGGAGAGAAGTTCCGGGCGGTCCACTCGGAGGCACGCCGAATGAGCTTCCTCTATTCGGACGGCACGGAAGCCCACTTCATGGACTCCGAGTCGTTCGAGCAGATCGCCTTGCCGGTAACGCTCGTCGAGGATGAGCTGCGCTGGACGAAGCCGAATGACGACGTTGACATGCTCTTCATCGATTCTGAACCGAGCACGCTCCAACTACCCGCATCGGTCGAGCTGGAAGTGACCGAGACAGAGCCGGGATTGCGCGGCGACACCGCATCGGGCGGTGGCAACAAGCCGGCAACGTTGGAGACCGGTGCGGTGATCCAGGTGCCGTTGTTTGTCAACATCGGCGACAAGATCAAGGTTCAGACCGACAGCGGCGACTACATGTCGCGCGCCTAGGCGCTCCGGACAGTGTCGCGCCGTAGCGAACAACGCCGGGACGCTGCGTTCCTTCTGTACGAGGCCGAGATCGCTGGCCAGCCCGTCAGTGACGTACTCGACCGTGGCGCTAGCGAGTTGACTCGCTCGCTCGTTCACGCAGCCGACGATCTCCGCGACCAGCTCGACGAGATCATCGGCCGCTACGCGATCGATTGGCGAATCGAGCGGATCGCGATGCTCGAGCGCTGCATCATGCGGATCGCGCTGGTCGAGATGCTCTATCCAGATGCCGTGCCGGCTGAGACGCCAATACCGCCCGAGGGAGCGATTGATCAGGCGGTAGAAGTTGCGAAGGAGTACTGCGGAGCGCAGTCGCCGGGGTTCGTCAACGGGATCCTCAACGCGGCGATTGCCGAAATCGGGGAGACTGCCGCCAGCGATGACTGATCTGGACACAAGCGCAATTGACGAACTAGTGGAGCGGCTCGATCGCGCCGCTCAGCAGCTTCGCGGCGGCGACCTCACCACCGACGCAGCGGCCTCTCTCGTTGAAGACTGTGCGGCGCTTGCCGGGCAGGCGTCTGCAGAGCTCGATCGCCTCTCGCGAGAGACCCCGGCTGAGCCGCCTCCGGGTCAGGACACACTTCTGTGAGGCGCCGGTGAGCTATCCCGACGACCTGCGCGACCAGGTCGACGAGTATCTGCAGCAGCTGCGCTTCAGCGAGGGACCAGGTACCGAAGGTCTCTCCGAGGCAATGCTCTACTCGCTTCTGGCGGGGGGCAAGCGAATCCGCCCGGTGCTCGCGCTGGCGACGGCTGCGGCGCTCGGAGATGACCCCGCGAGCGTCATGCCGTTCGCGGCAGCGTTGGAGATGGTTCACAGCTACTCGCTGATCCACGACGACCTACCGGCGATGGATGACGATGATCTGCGCCGCGGAAAGCCGTCCTGCCATGTTGCCTTCGGCGAAGATGTGGCGATTCTGGCCGGCGACGCACTCTACGCCGAGGCGTTCAGGTTGATCCTCACTGAGCAGCGGGCCGACCCGCTGCGCCTCTTGCGAGCCTCCGCTGAGCTTGCCGCTGCAACCGGCGTCAACGGGATGGTCGGCGGTCAGTACCTTGACGTCGAGGCGGCAGCCGCCGAAGGGCCGGAAGGGCTACGCGAGATCCATTCGCGCAAGACCGGTCGCTTGATCAACGCGTCGGTCGAGTGTGTCTGCTTGTTGCACGGAGTCGGCGAGCAGGATCTCCTGAACTATCGGACGTTCGCTGCTGAACTGGGCGTGCTCTTTCAAATCGTCGACGACATCCTCGACGTCACCGGCTCCGACGAAGAACTTGGCAAGCCTTCAGGTAGCGACGAGAGGCAAGGGAAGCGCACCTACGTCAGCGAATTTGGTCTTGAGCACGCCAAGGCGCTGGCCGATGCTTCGCACGCCAAGACCCGTGCCGCGCTTGCCGCGGCCGCTCCGGCCGGGGCGGACCAGTTGGAGCGGATCACCGACTTCATCGCCGAGCGCGAAAGTTAGGCGCTGCAGCGGAGGGCGGCTTGATCAGCGATCAAGCCACTGTCCACGTTCCAGCTCACGCAGCAGGTACGGCACCAGAGTGCGGTTCCAGAGTTCGGTCTGGTGATGCGGATCAGAGTGAACGAGCACTCCTCCAATCACGACGAAGCAGAAGCGCGCGCTGCAGTAGAACGGGGTCAGGTCAACGACTCCGACGTTTGGCTTGTTGAGGCTCCTGGCTGCCGCTGCTAGCGGATCCGGGATCAGCGCAGCTTTGCGTGGCAGTGCGCAGGCAGCGCCGGTCGGCTTGCCGGCCGCTACCGCCCGCTCGACGCAGTCGAGCGTGTTTCGACCGGCGCGTGGGT
>WLNV01000186.1 GCA_009699615.1 Actinomycetota bacterium | reverse complement strand
GACTTCCCCGACGCTGAAGGTTCCAAAGTGGAAGATCGAGGCGCAAAGTACGGCATCAGCACCGGCAACGAGCGCCTCGGCGAGATGTTCCAGTTCACCTGCGCCTCCTGAAGCAATTACGGGGATGCCTACTGCGTCGCTCACCGCAGCCAGCAGCTCGAGGTCGTAGCCGTCCTTTGTCCCATCGCGGTCCATGCTGGTGAGCAGTAGCTCCCCGGCTCCCAGACCCTCGGCCTCTATCACCCACTCGACGACGTCACGGCCGGTTGGCGTCCGTCCGCCGCCTGCTACTGCCTCCCAGGAGGCGCCACTCGTCCCCTGCCGTCTCGCGTCAACAGCCACGACTACACACTGCGAGCCAAACTGCTCAGAGAGCTCGCTGATCAGCGCTGGGCGCGTGAGCGCGGCTGAGTTCACGCTGACCTTGTCTGCACCCGCGTCGAGGACGGCTTGCGCATCTTCGATCGAGCGGATGCCCCCACCTATCGTGAACGGCACGAAGACGTCGTCTGCGGTCCGGCGAGCCAGTTCGGCGACCGTATCGCGCTCCTCGTGGGTGGCTGTGATGTCGAGAAAGACAAGTTCGTCTGCCCCCTCCAGTTCGTAGCGCGCAGCCAATTCAACCGGATCGCCTGCGTCGCGAATGTCGACGAAGTTTGTTCCCTTCACGACGCGGCCGTTGGCGACGTCGAGGCACGGAATCACGCGCTTCATCTGCACCCGATCAGCCCCGGCCCAAAGCAGCCTGTGCTTCAGGAATCGTAAACACGCCGTCGTATAAAGCCTTGCCAACGATCACACCGTCGAGGTTCGAGGGCGCGACTGCCGCCAACGCTGTTAAGTCGTCCAATGAACCAACCCCACCCGAATAGATGAACGGAATCGTCAAGGTTTCTCCGGTCGCCTGTATCTGCTCGAGGTTGGGACCGTCCATTGTTCCGTCGACTTCGATATCCGAGACAATCAATCTCGCGACTCCGCGGCTCTCCAGCGCCGCTAGGGCGTCCAGCGCGTTGACCCCATCACTCTCTTCCCAGCCGGCCACGGCGGCAATCCCAGCCCGCGAATCGACGCTCACAATCATACGATCGCTGTGCTCAACAAGCAGCAGATCGAGCAGGGCCGGATCTTGTAGTGCCGCGGTCCCAAGGATTACGTGTGAGACACCGGCATCGAGAGCTGACTCAACCGACTCGACGCTTCGCAGCCCGCCGCCAAGCTGTACCGGAACGTCAGATTCGGCCGTGATCTCACGAACCGATTCGAGGTTGACCGGTACCCCACCACGAGCGCCGTCGAGATCAACCACGTGGAGCACCTCCGCCCCTGCTGCAAGCCAGGCGCGCGCAGCATCGACAGGCGAGTCGGAGTAGACAGTCGACTCGTCGTAGTTCCCTTGCCTGAGCCTCACGGCAAGACCCCCGAGGATGTCGATCGCCGGATAGAGCTTCATCGCGCGACCGTGCTGCAGATTGCACCGAAGTTCGACAGCATCCGCAGCCCGTCGGTTGAGGACTTCTCAGGATGAAACTGGACGCCATAGATGTTGTCCTGCTGCACGACGCTCGCGAACCGTGTCCCATATTCACTCCAGCCGACGACCACCTCTGTGTTGGCAGGCGCGACTACGTACGAATGGACGTGGTAGAAAGGCGTGCGCTCAGGCAGCCCAGCCGTCAGACTCGACTCGCGCGCCCACGAAACGTCGCTCCAGCCGATGTGAGGAAGCTTGCCCCCGCTCGCGTCGAGCTTGATCACATCACCGGCAATAAGACCTAGTCCGTCTGCTCCACCGTGCTCTTCCGAGTGATCAAAGAGAAGCTGCATCCCCAGGCATGCGCCAAGGATCGGCGAACCCGCCGCAGCCGCAGCCGCTACTGCCTGATCAATTCCGAGCGACCGCATCCGCTGGATCGCAGAAGGAAAGGCGCCGACCCCCGGAATCACAACTCCGTCGGCGTTGCTGATCACGTCCGGGTCGCCACTGATCACGGCGTTGACGCCTGCCTTAGCAAGCGCCTTCTCGACTGAGCGGCGGTTACCGACCCCGTAGTCGACGATGCAGAGCGGGCCACTCACGCCGCGGGGCTCTGCGCGGCAAAGTCGCCGGTGGCAGTAATGAGGGCCGCAAACTCTTCTATCGCATCCGCTTGGAGCCGGTGGGCGACGCGGTTGGCGACCAGCCTCGCTGTTACTTCGGCGATCTCTTCGCGCACTACTAGGCCGTTCTCGCGCAGCGTGACGCCGGTCGCCATCAGGTCAACTATCGCGTCGGCGAGGCCTGTCAGCGGCGCGAGCTCGACTGAGCCGTTGACGGTAACCATCTCCGCCTGGCGGCCACTCTGCTCGAAGTATGCAGCGGCGATGCGCGGGTACTTCGTCGCTATCCGCATCACTCCCAAGCGGCCGAGCGCCTCAGCGGCTCGGTCGGGCCCGCCCTCGGATGCGACCACCATTTGGCAGCGCCCGAAGCCGAGGTCTGCCAGCTCGAAGATCTGGCGCTCGGGGTGTTCCATCAGCACGTCTTTTCCGGTGATCCCGATGTCGGCTGCGCCAGCCTCAACGTAGGTAGGGACATCCGATGGGCGCATCGTCACAACGCCGATCTCGGCGAAGAGCAGCTTGCGATCGTTGGTGCGTACTTCCGAAGTGTCAATACCGGCCCGGTCTAGGGCGTCAAGGCTGCCGGAAAGGAGGGCGCCGCGCGGCACTGCGATCGTCAGTCCGAAGCGGTTCATCGGCCGGTCTCCCCTCTCTCTTCGCCGGCCAACGCGGCGTGCAAGAGGTCAACATCGATCGCGAAGCCGACACCTCCGACGGGCATTCCGAAGCGGCCCAGCAGCTCGCCGTAGAAGCCGCCGGTTGCAATTGGCTCGCCCAGCTCCGGGTCATAGACCTCAAATACCACCCCGCTGTAGTAGCCCATCCGCGGGAATCGGCCGAGGTCAGGGATCATCCGCTCAGCCAGATCAGAGGGCAGAGCGTCGACTACCGCGCGGATCCCGCTCAACGACGAGTTCAGCGGTTCAGCGACCTCCTCCTGAAGCACTTTCGCGCCGCGCATGCGCGGAACACGAGCAAGTATCGCGGCCTGCTCGTCGGTGATCTCGAGCGCTGCCAGTTCACGGTCAATTCCAACGAAGTCGCGGTCGCCGAGCTCGCGCAGCACAGCCTGACTTGCCGCATCGTCGACGCCGAAGGAGTTGAGCAGGGACGGATAGAGGCCTGCATCGCCAATCCCGACGAAAAAACGCTTGAGACCGGTGGCCTCCAGCGCCTTGCAGAGAACCGTGAGCGCTTCAGCGCAGGCGGCTGCAGGTTCAGCTCCAATCAGCTCAATTCCCGCCTGAAGGAACTCGCGCGGCCGGCCACTGTTAGCCATTACGGCCCTGTACGCGGGCGCGACGTAACAGAAGCGCAGCGGCAGCTCGGCATCGCGGTAGCGCGATGATGCGACGCGCGCAATTGGCACAGTCATGTCAGAGCGCAGAGCAAGCTCTTCTCCCGGCCCTCCCAGGACGCGGTACGAGACCGGCGTTGCCGCCGCCCCGGCGCGATCAAGCGTCTCTTGGAACTCAACCGTGGGCGTCGATATCTCTCCGTAACCAGAGCCGGCGAAGACGTCGAGCAGTGCATACTCAATCCGCCGCAGTTCGGCGCGCTCCTCGGGCAGGACGTCGCGAGTTCCACTCGGGATACGAGCGTTCATGTCCGCCTCGCTGGGATCCGAACCGGAACACGGAGGAAGGCGGCAGTCATCTCGCCCTTGCGGGCCGATTGCCGGGCAGTCGGTTTGGTAGGAGTCTGCATACCGGGACGAAGATACGGCAATCGCGATCAAACGTGGTGCGATGCATTGCGGGCTTCAACGAAGAAGGGGCCGCCAATGGCGACCCCTTCCCCTGAAGTAAAACCGGCGGCGTCCTACTCTCCCGGGCCTGAAAGGCCAAGTACCATCGGCGCTGAGGGGCTTAACTGCTCTGTTCG
>WLNV01000185.1 GCA_009699615.1 Actinomycetota bacterium | reverse complement strand
GCGGCGCTGGCTCTGATCGGTTGGGCGCTCGACACTCAGGCGCCGGTTGAGTCCGATGTTCAGAAGCTCGTGCCCTCGTCGCTGCCTGCACTGCGCGACCTGCAGCAGCTGCAGAAAGTGAGCGGGGTCGGGGGAGAGGTGAACGTCGTCGTCGAGGCTGAGAATGCCGCCTCGCCGGCTGTCGTCGCCTGGATGACCGACTATCAGTCACGCGTCCTGCGACGGCTCAAATACAACCCGCAGCGCGGCTGCCGCGGATCCGACCTCTGCCCGGCATTCTCGCTGCCCGATCTGTTCACCACTCCTGCTTCGGTCTCCTCTCAGGAGAGAGTCGATGCTTTGCTCGATGCCGTGCCGCCATACCTGACGCAGAATGTGATCGCTCCTGACCGCAAGACGGCGACGCTGGCGTTTGGGCTGCGCCTGATGAGTCTCGATCGGCAGTTCGCTGTGCTGCGGGTGATGCAGAGTGAACTGAACCCGCCCGCTGGAGTGCGCGCGCGGCTCGCCGGGCTGCCGGTGCTGACAGCAGCGGCCAACGATCGCCTCGCCTCGCCGCTGCGACGCTGGCTCGCGCTACTGGCAAGTCTGTTTGTCGTCGGGCTGGTGCTCCTGCTCTCCTTCCGCAGCTGGCGCCGGGCGCTGATCCCTCTGGTCCCGATCGCTCTGGCTACAGGCTGGTCGGCGCTGATTGTGTTCGTGACGCGGATCCCGCTCAACCCGCTTTCGGTCGTCCTCGGCACGTTGGTTGTCGCGATTGCGACCGAGTTCAGCGTGCTGCTCAGTGAGCGCTACCGCCGTGAGCGGGAGGATGGACTCGTCCCGGCGGCGGCGCTGCGGGCGACGTACAAGTCGACCGGCGCTGCCGTGATGGCGTCGGGCACTACGGCGATCGCCGGTTTCGCAGTCCTGGTTCTGTCGGAGATTCGGATGCTGCGCGATTTCGGACTCGTGACAGTTATTGATCTCGGCGTAGCGCTGGTCGGCGTTCTGCTCGTCCTGCCCGCGGTTCTGATGCTCGCCGAGCCCGACGCGATGCGCCGACGCGTGGCTCGGTTCAGGCGCAAACCATTGCCGGGCAACTCGCTGTCGTGAGCGACCGCCTGCCGATCAAGCCCGGCCCGCCGGCGGCAGCGAAGACGCGCCTGCCAGGCATCTTTCTTGTCGCCGCTCTGATCCTGTTGATCGCTTACGTGACGTACAACACTGCCACCGGTGAGCGCGGCTCCTCGACAGGGCCGGCCGTCGGCACGCCAATGGTGCAGTTCGCCGCTCCACTGGTCAACTCGGCGCTCGTCGGTGACGTCAACGTGACTCAGCGCTCGGCTGGGGCCACGACTGCGAGGGCTGCCTGTGATCTCAGCAGCCCGGCAATTCTTAACTCGTGCCAACTGGTCAAGCGTCAGCCAGCGGCGTTGGTATTCATCAACTCCGCAGAGGGACGCTGCGCCGACACGCTCGATCGAGTGATCGCAGCGGCGGCGAAGTATCCGGGGATACGGGTCGCTGGGATCGTGATCGCCGGTGATCGTGCCGAGGCCCGCAGGTTGGCGGCGAGCCACCGCTGGAAGATTCCTCTGGGCGAGGACCGCGATGGCGCGCTGGCGAACCTTTACGGCGTAGCTGTCTGCCCGCAGACCGTCTATCTGCGGGCGGGTGGGGTGGTCGATGCAGTCAGCGTCGGGGAGTCTGATCCCTCCGCACTCGACGCCCGCCTCAGTGCGCTGATCGGACCGAACTGAAGACTGTGAACGACGAGCCGACGCCGCAGCAGGGATGGGTCGCGGACGAGATCGCAGCCGAGTTTCCCGAACTCCGGATCGCCTGGCTGCTCTCCGACTGCAGGGGCACCCGCTCCGACCCCGGCGTGGCCGAGCGGCTCGCCAGCCTCGCCAGTCGGTTCAGCGGCAGGCAGGCCGTTGAGCTGCGCCAGCAGCAGGTGCCGGCCGCATACCGCAGCTTCTTTCGGCAGCTCGGAATTGACCCGGAGCAGCATCCAACGCCGATTGAACGCGCCGTAGTAGGCCGCCTGTTGGCAGGCGGCAATCCGCCGCAGGACCGGGTTAGCGACGCGCTGCTGCTCGCGCTGCTCGAGACCTCAGTCGAGGTCGTCGCTTTCGATGCCGCGCTGGCCACTCCGCCGGTTGGCATTCGCAGCTCGCTCAGCGACGACCGCCCCGGCGGTCGGGAGTTGGCTCCGGGAACGCTCATGATCGTCGACAGCAGACAATCTCTCGCGCCATTGTTTGCGCTTGGCGAGGGACCGCCCGCAGCGACGGCGGCAGGCGAGCGCGTACTGCTCGTGGGCGTGGCGGTGCCGGGAGTCAGCGCACTGGCCGTCGACGAGGCGCTGACGATCGCCGCCGCCGCTCTGGGCGGTGGCTGATCGCTGGCTCTGCCGTTAGACTTTGCCGATGGCAGCGCTTCTACTTGAGCATGGCGCAGGCAGCAGGACGCTGCTCGACCGGCAGGATGAGGTCGACGAGCGCGCAGCGCGGCGATCGCTGCAACTTCAGGTTGCGCAGCTTGATCGGCTGATCAGCGCCGCCATCTGCGAGGCGTTCCCTGACCGCCTTGAGCTCCCTGCGGCACCGACGCATGGGCCGCGGCTGCAGAGCCTCGGTCAGCTCGAGCTGCTGCGCGACCAGATGATCGGAAGCCTTCGCGAGGCGCGCGAGGCACTTGCTGCCCGCGAGCTGCAGCGCGAGGCTTCTCGCGAACTGCTGGCCCGAATGCTGCTCGATCCTGGAAGCCATCGCCGCGTGCGCATCTCGCAGCGCGAGCTGGGCGTCGGCGGATGCGGTGTTTGGAGTGTTTCGGCGCGGCTCGGCCCGATGGGGCGGCTGATGGGCTGGTGGCGGGTAAAGCTCTCATCCGGCTGCCCGTTAGCCACCTGACATGGGACGGCGAAGCCGCAAACGCGGACTTTCCGAGGCGCCCGCCGCCGACAGCGAAAAGCCGTCGGCGCGAACCCCGCAGCCCAAGCCCGATCCCGCCGCGCGGCGCCGGGCCCGGCTGGACGAGGCGCCAAAGCCACCTTGGGCACCTGTCCCACTGACCGAGATCTGCATCTTCGTCGGCATCATCGTGATCGGTGTCGCCCTCCTCGGAGGCTCGCCGCGCGGATTGCTGATCGGCTTTGGGTTGGCGCTGATCGTGATCGCGACGTTGGAGCTCTGCTTGCGGGAGCATCTTGCCGGCTACCGCTCCCATTCGGTGCTGATCTCGGCCTGCTCCGCGGTCATTCTGGTGCTCCCTCTGGCTCTGCTTACTGGCCTTTCCAAGATCCTCCTGCTCGGCGCAGCAGCGCTCTTCTTTGGGCTGCTCTGGTGGTTTCTGCGTAATCTCTTCCGCAATCGATCGGGAGGAATGTCTTGGCGAGCATGAGTGAAGACCAGCCCGCAGGCTCAGGCGAAGCGGTCCCTGCCGGCGCGCCGCCGTCGATGCGTGTCACCGGCCTGCACCACGCAACGCTGATCTGCAGCGACTTGGAGCGCACGACTGCGTTCTATCGCGACGTTCTTGGCTTCGCGCTGATCGACGAGAGCGTTAACCCCGACGATCCGGCGACGCGCCACTTCTGGTTCTCGAACGATCCGCGCGCACCCGCCAGTGAACCGACGCTCCGGCTCAGCTTCCTTGAATACCCGCAGATGGAACCGGCCACGCAAGGGCTCGGCGGCGTCCATCACTTGGCTTTCGCCGTCGGCTCGGCGGATGAGGTCGAGGCTTGGCGCGACTATCTGCAGCAGCGCGAGGTGCCGACGACCGAGACCTTCGATCGCGGCGGCCTTCGCTCGGTCTACCTGCGCGACCCTGACGGTCAGATCATCGAAATCGTCGCGTCAAGCGACTGACTCGTTCAGTCGCTCGGGAGTGCAGCAGCGAGCGCGTGACGCTGGCGCTCGGTCATCGACCCGATCGTCTTCTGCTCTGAGATTGGGATGCTCTGGAGCAGGCGACGGCAGCGGGCGCGGCCCCAGCGGCTCTGGCTCGTGATTAGGTCGGCG
>WLNV01000184.1 GCA_009699615.1 Actinomycetota bacterium | reverse complement strand
GGGCGGCATCGGTCCACAGCGCGCCAATCTCGTCGCGCGTGTAGCGATCGATCATGCGCGCAGAATTCTCAGCGCGAGGTGGCCGGCATTCTTCGCGTTGTCGAGACCGACCGCCGCGACTGGAACTCCAGGCGGCATTTGAACGACGGAGAGGATCGAGTCGAGCCCGCCGGCGGCGCTGAGGCTGCTCGAGAGCGGCACACCAATCACGGGGAGGTCGGTATGCGCGGCGGCGACGCCAGGCAGCGCAGCGGAGAGGCCGGCGCCGGCGATGATCACCTTCATGCCGCGAGTGCGGGCATTCGAGCAGTACTCGGAGACGGTCTCGGGATCACGGTGAGCAGACATCACGCGGATCTCGAAAGAGACACCGGCCTCTTCGAGAACGGCTCCCGCCTTCTCCATCACTTCCATGTCGGACTTCGAACCCATGATGATTCCAACGCTCGGCGAATCGACGGCTAGATCGGCAAACTCAGCTTCAGCTTCAGCAACTTCTTCAGGTTGGTCGGTCATCTAGCTTGCCTCCTCAGCTCGTAGTGCGATGTCGCTGCGCGTCTGTTTTCCATCGAATTCGATCTCTTCCACTCCAGCATAGGCCGCCGCGCGCGCTGCAGCGGGTGTTTCACCGAGCGCAGTGACGTTCAAAACGCGGCCACCAGAGGTCACCAAAGCGCCGTCGCCGTCGGCGACTCCTGCGCATGTCAGCTCGAGAGGGTCGGTGATCTTTTCGAGTCCACTGATCACGTCGCCGAGCCGCGGCGAGTCGGGATAGCCGGCGCTGGCAAGCACCACCGTTACGGCCCAGCGCGGATCCCATTCCAGCTCATGAGCGGCAAGTCCGCCTAGCGCGCTCGCGGCGAGCAGCAGCTCGGCGAGGTCGCTGCGCAGCCTCGGCAGCACGGCCTGGGTCTCCGGATCGCCAAAGCGCGTGTTGTACTCGAGCACCTTCGGCCCGTCAGCGGTCATCATCAGACCGGCGTAGAGGACTCCGTGGAACGGCGTGCCGGCAGCCGCGAAGTAATCGACGATCGGCTGGTGGACGAGCGCTGAGAGCTCGTTGACGCGGGCAGCGTCGATCCCTGGAACCGGGCAGTAGGAACCCATCCCGCCGGTGTTGGGGCCGAGGTCGCCGTCGAAGATTCGCTTGTAATCCTGAGCCGGCGCCATCGGTACGGCGCGCTCGCCGTCGCAGAGCGCCAGTAGCGAGAGCTCTTCGCCTTCGAGGAACTCTTCAACGACGACCTGGCCTTCGCCGAAGCGGCGTTCAACGAGAAACTCTTCGAGCGCTGCGCGGGCAGCGGCCTCGTCGGCGGCGATCACTACGCCCTTGCCTGCCGCCAGCCCGTCGAACTTGATCACCGTCGGGTAGCCGTGCACGGCGGCGAGCCCATCTTCAACGCTCTCGACGGTTTCCCAACCGCCGGTGGGCACGCCAGCAGCCTCCATCACCTCTTTTGCGTAGGCCTTCGAACCTTCGAGCCGCGCGGCAGCGGCGACCGGGCCGAAGACCGGAATATTGGCTGCGATTAGCTCGTCAACGAGGCCGCCGACGAGCGGCGCCTCTGGACCGACGACGACGAGCTCAACCTCGCGTTCAGCCGCGAGCGCAACGATCTCGTCGATCGCATCAGCAGCTACCGGAAGGCATTCGGCATCGGCATTGATTCCCGGGTTGCCGGGCGCGCAGAGAAGCTCAGTTGCGAGCGACGACCGCACAAGCGCGCGGATGATCGCGTGCTCCCTGCCTCCGCTTCCGACGACGAGGATCTTCACGTCAGAGAGCGTCGATGAACTCTTCGACAGGGAAGGCGACGAGCGTCTCGTAGAGAGCGGTGCCACGGGAACCCAACTCCAGCGAGATCCGCGCCATCGTGATGTCGTCGGGGGCTTCAACGACGTTGACGAAGTCGTAGCGACCGAGCGTTGACCACTGCGCCACGACGGTGGCTCCGAGCTGGTGGATCTCGCTGTTTACCTCTTTGATCCGCGTTGGATTGTTCTTTACCGTCGCGACCCCTTCGGGGGTCAGCTTCGAGAGCATGATGTAGGTCGGCATGGCGCCTCCGTCGTCGTGTACGACGGTTCTACCCGATCAGGCGGCAGGCACGCTGACAGGCTTCGCCACGAGGACGAGTTCGCCGTCCACGTTGTCGACGCTGACGAGCTGGCCTTCGCTGAAGCTGCCGTCAAGAATTCCGATCGCCAACGGGTCGATCAGCTTCTTCTGAATTACGCGCTTCAGTGGCCGTGCGCCGTAGGTCGGGTCATAGCCAAGGTTGCCGATCAGTTCAATCGCTGAGTCGGTTAGCTCAACGTCGAGTCCGCGGTCATTGACGCGGGAGATAAGTCGAGCTACCTGAATCGTGACGATCTCACCGATCTGCTCGCGGGTAAGCGGATCGAACTCGACGATGTCATCGAGCCGGTTGATGAACTCGGGCTTGAAGGTCGACTTCACAGCGGCCTGATAGTCGCCGCTGCCCGAGCCGACGTTGGAGGTCATGATCAGGATCGTGTTCTTGAAGTCGACCGTGCGGCCCTGACCGTCGGTCAACCGCCCGTCGTCAAGCACCTGAAGCAGCGAATTGAAGACGTCGGGGTGAGCCTTCTCCAGCTCATCGAGCAGCACGACCGAGTAGGGGCGACGGCGGACCGCTTCGGTTAGCTGGCCACCCTCTTCGTAGCCGACGTAGCCGGGAGGCGCGCCGACGAGGCGCGAGACGGAGTGCTTCTCCATGTACTCCGACATGTCGATTCGGATCATCGCGTCCTGGCTGTCGAACATCAGCTCCGCGAGTGCGCGAGCGAGCTCTGTCTTGCCGACGCCGGTCGGGCCGAGAAAGAGGAATGAACCGATTGGGCGATCTGGATCCTGAAGCCCGGCCCGCGAGCGGCGTAGCGCGCTGGCGACGGCCGAGACGGCTTCGTCCTGGCCGATAACGCGCTCGTGCAGACGGTCCTCAAGGAAGACGAGCTTGGTGGTTTCGGTCTCTTCGATCCGCGTGACCGGAATGCCGGTCCAGCGCGCGACGATCTCGGCGACGTCCTCGCTGTCGACGTGCTCCTTGAAGAAGCGGGTTGGCTGCGGCTCGTCCTCACTCTGGACGTCCTCTTCCATCTGCTGCTCAAGATCGGGGATCTCACCGTGGCGCAGCTCAGCGGCGCGTTCAAGGTTGCCTTCGCGCGTGACGCGCTCGAGTTCGCGGTGGGCTTCATCGAGGCGGCGGCGGACGTCGCTGACGCCGGCGACGCGATCCTTCTCGGTCTGCCATTCGGCCTTCATTCCAGCCGCCTTCTCCTGCAGCTCGGCGAGCTCGCGGTCGAGCACGGCAAGCCGCTCGGCGGTCGCCTTGTCCGATTCGCTCTCCTTCTCTAAAGAGGTGCGCTCAATCTGCAACTGAAGTACGCGCCGCTCGACTTCGTCGATCTCCTCGGGCAATGAATCGATCTCAATTCGCACCCGTGACGCTGCCTCGTCGATCAGATCGATCGCTTTGTCGGGCAGAAAGCGGTCGGCGATGTAGCGGTCGGAGAGCGTTGCGGCCGCGATCAGTGCGGAGTCCTTGATCGCAACGTTGTGGTGAACCTCGTAGCGCTCGCTTAGGCCGCGGAGGATCGCAATCGTGTCCTCGACCGAGGGTTCATCGACGACGACCGGCTGGAAGCGGCGCTCCAGAGCTGGGTCCTTCTCGATGTGCTTGCGGTACTCGTCGAGCGTTGTCGCGCCGACGGCGCGCAACTCTCCGCGGGCCAGCATCGGCTTGAGCAAGTTGGCGGCGTCGACTGCGCCTTCTGCAGCGCCGGCGCCGACGATCGTGTGCAGCTCATCGATGAAGACGATGATCTGGCCCTTGGCCTCCGTGATCTCTTTCAGCACCGACTTGAGCCGCTCCTCAAACTCACCGCGGTACTTGGCTCCAGCGATCATGCCGCCGATGTCGAGCGCAATCAGGCGACGATCACGCAGCGACTCAGGGATGTCGCCCGAAACGATTCGCTGCGCCAACCCTTCGACGATCGCCGT
>WLNV01000183.1 GCA_009699615.1 Actinomycetota bacterium | reverse complement strand
GCCTTCAAGTCGGCGTTCGACGCGCTGCTGAAGTAGAGCGCGAGTGCTTGACCGCCGTCTCTATCGCGCAGCGCTCGCGCTGGTACTGCTTGGCATCGCCGTCGCCGCCTACCTGACCTACGTCCACTACGCGGGAATCGAACCGGCCTGCAGCACCGGCGGCTGCGAGGTAGTTCAGACCAGCGAGTGGTCGGACATCTACGGGATGCCGGTCGCGCTGCTGGGGCTGATCGGCTACCTCTCAATCCTCGGCTCGCTCCTCGTGCTGCGTGGTGACGCGCAGCTATTCGTCAGCGCCGCTCTGAGTCTCGTCGGCTTCCTATACAGCGGCTACCTCACCTATCAAGAACTCTTCACAATCCGCGCGATCTGTCAGTGGTGCGTCGCCAGCGCTGTGCTGATGACGCTGCTCGCGATCGTCACGCTTTGGCGGCTGTTGGCCAGCGGCGGGTCCAGCGCGAATGAGGCACACGATGTCGGCTGACAGCTTCGGCGCCCGTTCGACACTTGAAGCCGCCGGCCGCGAGCTGGAGATCTTCCGTGTTGATGCGCTCAGCGATCGCTTCGACGTAGGCAGACTGCCATTTTCGTTGAAGGTGCTGCTCGAGAACCTGCTGCGCAACGAGGGCAAAGGCGACGTGACCGCCGCCGACATCGAGGCGCTGGCTGGTTGGGACGCGGCCGCCGAACCGAGCGTTGAGATCGCCTTCAGCCCAGCGCGAGTGTTGATGCAGGACTTCACCGGCGTCCCTACCGTCGTCGATCTCGCTGCGATGCGCGACGCCGTCGTGGAGCTGGGCGGCGACGCGGCGGCAATCGAGCCGCTGGTGCCTGCCGAACTCGTTATCGATCACTCGGTTCAGGTTGATTCGTTCGGCGCGGCCGACTCGTTCGCGATCAACGCGCAGCGCGAGTTTGAACGCAACGGTGAGCGCTACAAGTTCCTGCGATGGGGCCAGCAAGCCTTCGAGCAGTTCCGCGTCGTGCCGCCTGACACCGGCATCGTTCACCAGGTCAACCTTGAGTACCTCGCCCGCGTTGTCTGCGTTGACGATGGGCAGGCCTTCCCCGACACGCTCGTCGGAACCGACAGCCATACGACGATGGTCAACGGCCTCGCCGTGCTCGGCTGGGGAGTAGGCGGGATCGAAGCCGAGGCGGCGATGCTCGGCCAACCGGTTTCGATGCTGATTCCCCGTGTATTGGGCGTACGGCTGGACGGTGCACTGCCAGAGGGGGCGACGGCGACCGATCTCGTGCTGACAGTGACGCAGCTGCTGCGCAAACGTGGCGTTGTTGGTTCGTTCGTTGAGTTCTACGGACCGGGTATCTCGCAGCTGCCGTTGGCCGACCGCGCGACGCTCGGCAACATGAGCCCCGAGTTTGGTTCGACCTGTGCGATCTTCCCGATCGACGCCGAGACGATCCGTTACCTGCGCTTCACCGGACGCCCGGAGGAGCAGATTGAGATCGTCGAGGCCTACGCCCGCGCTCAGGGCCTCTGGCACGACGCCGATGCTGTCGAGCCGACCTTCTCCGACACGGTCGCGATCGACCTCGGCAGCGTTGTGCCGTCGATCGCCGGACCGCGCCGGCCGCAGGACCGCGTCTCGCTGACCGATGCACAGGCCGATTACCGCGCCGAGCTCCCAGGCTTTGAGAGCGACATCGTCGCCGCTGAGGACGCTGAGCTGAAGAACGGCGACGTCGTGATCGCCGCAATTACGAGCTGCACCAACACCTCGAACCCATCGGTGATGATCGCGGCCGGCCTGCTCGCCAAGAAGGCACGCGAGCGCGGCTTGACGGTCAAGCCGTGGGTCAAGACGTCGTTGGCGCCCGGCTCCAAAGTCGTCACCGACTATCTCATCCGCGCCGATCTGCAAGACGAGCTCGACGGCCTCGGTTTCAACCTCGTCGGCTACGGCTGCACGACTTGTATCGGCAACTCCGGCCCGCTTCCGGACGATGTCGCACAGACGGTTCGCGCGAACGGCCTGACGGTCTGCTCGGTCCTCTCGGGCAATCGCAACTTCGAGGGCCGGATCAACCCCGATGTGAAGATGAACTACCTCGCGTCGCCGCCGCTGGTCGTCGCCTATGCGCTGGCGGGAACGATGGACATCGATCTAACGAACGACGCGCTTGGCCAGGACGACGACGGCAACGACGTCTTCCTCCGCGATCTCTGGCCGAGTGGCTCAGAGATCGCCGAGACCGTCGAGCAGGCGGTCCAGTCGGACATGTTCCGCAAGAGCTACGCCCAGGTCTATGACGGCGACGTCAACTGGGCTTCACTAGAGGCCCCGTCCGGAGACCGCTTCGCCTGGAGCGACGATTCGAGCTACGTCCGCCGTCCGCCCTACTTCGATGGGGTGACCGCCGAGCCTCGCGCGGTCACAGACGTCAAGGGCGCGCGCGTGCTCGCAATCCTCGGCGACAGCGTGACGACCGACCACATCTCGCCGGCCGGCGCGATCAAGCCCGACAGCCCTGCCGGGCTCTACCTCCAGTCGCTTGGCGTGAAGCCGGTCGATTTCAACTCCTACGGAGCGCGCCGCGGCAACCATGAAGTGATGGTGCGCGGCACCTTCGCCAACATCCGGTTGCGCAACCTGTTGGCACCCGGCACCGAGGGTGGCGTTACGCGCCGCCAGCCTGACGGCGCCGAGATGTCGATCTACGACGCGGCGGTGGCATACATCGCTGAAGGGACGCCGCTGATCGTGCTGGCCGGCAAGGAGTACGGCGCCGGTTCCTCGCGCGACTGGGCCGCGAAGGGGACCTCGCTGCTCGGCGTGCGCGCCGTGATCGCCGAGAGCTTCGAACGGATCCACCGCTCAAACCTGATCGGGATGGGTGTACTGGCGCTGGAGTTCCCTGCCGGAGAGAATGCCGCGTCGCTTGGCCTGAAGGGCGACGAGCTGTTTGAGGTCAGCGGTGTCGCCGAGGCGCTGAACGCCGGCCGGATGCCGACCGTCGCCGTCGTCCGTGCAGGTGCGATTGAGTTCGAGGCGCCGGTCAGGATCGACACGCCCAAGGAAGCGGATTACTTCCGCCACGGCGGGATCTTGCCTTACGTGCTGCGTCAGCTTGCGTCGCGCTGAAGGAACTGCGCCAAAGCCTCGTGGTACTCGGGCACGTCAAGCAGGAATGAGTCGTGACCCCAGGGAGATTCGATCTCGGTGTGGCTGGCGTCTAGCTGGCGCGCCTTCAGCTCGCTGACGATTCGCTCTGAGTGAGGCGCGGCGAAGCGCCAGTCGCTGCTAAACGAGATCGCGAGGAACTCGGTCGGGTTGCCGCGCAGCTTCGTGTCGATCTCGTCTTCGTCGAACGGAGTGAAGTAATCCATCGTTCGCGTCAGGTAGAGGTAGGTCAGCGCATCGAAGCGGCTGAGGAAGCTGGCGCCCTGGTGGTGGAGGTAGTGCTCGACTTCGAAATCCGGCCCCAGCCCGGGCTCTGTGCCCTCGATGCGGCGTGCACGGCCAAACTTGTGTGCGAAAGACTCCTCCGACAGGTAGGTGATGTGGGCCATCATCCGCGCGACGGCGAGGCCGATGTTCGGCCCGCGGCCGCTCTCGTGGTAGCGGCCACCTTGGAAATCCGGGTCGCGCATGATCGCTTCACGGGCGACGGTCGAGAAGGCGATATTCATTGCGCTCAGTTCGGCGCTGGCGCAGATCACTGCGCATCGCTCCATCGCCAGCGGGAAGTCGATCGCCCACTGCAGCGCTTGCATGCCGCCGAGCGAGCCGCCGAGCGCGGCGTGGAGTTGCTTGATCTCGAGCTTCTCCAATAGGCGCCGGTGAACCGTGTTTAGGTCACGGACGCTGAACATTGGGAACTCAAGGCCGTAACGCTGCCCGGTGGCAGGGTTGATCGACGACGGGCCTGTAGTTCCCTGACAGCCGCCAAGCAGGTTCGGCGAGATGACGTAGAACTGCTCGGTGTCGATCGGCCTACCGGGGCCGATCAGCCGGTCCCACCAGCCTCGCCGCTCTGAATCGCCGTGGTGCCCGGCAGCGTGCGCGTC
>WLNV01000182.1 GCA_009699615.1 Actinomycetota bacterium | reverse complement strand
GACGAGCTGATCCACGTCGTTCAGCACGCCGCCTTCATCTTCTTGGGAATCAACATCTGGATGGCGCTGCTCGGCCCGCTGCCGAAGCCTTCCTGGTTCGGTACCACCGCTCAGTTCGTCTACATCGTCGCCGTCCGCCTGACCGGTGCCGTGCTCGGCAACGTGCTGATCTTTGGCGAGGTCTTCTACCGCGTCTACGACCCGGGCCGCGCCGACTGGAATGTTGGCGCAGCCTCCGATCAGGCGATGGCCGGTGGGCTGATGATGCTGGAAGGGTCGGTGCTGACGATCTGTCTGCTCGCTTGGCTCTTCCTTAAGACCGCGAAGCAGACCGATGAGCGCCAGGAGCTGGTTGAGTTCGCTCGAGGGCAGGGCGTAGAGCTGACCGATTCACGCGCCGCCCGTGCAGTCGCCGCCGGCCGCGGCGAGGAGCTGCGCGAGCGGATCCTCGCCGGCTCGTTCAGTTAGCGCGCAGCGGCATCGCGAAGTGCTGCTCAAGCTCATCGAGCGTCTGCGCCGCGCTGGTGTGGTGGACGGTGATCATCCCCAGAGCCCGCGCCGGCTTCAGGTTGCCCGGCAGGTCGTCAACGAAGACGATCTGCCCGGCTGGCAGCGCGAGCCGCTCAATTGCGATCTCGTAGATCGCTTCGTCGGGTTTGCGAACGCCTTCGTGGCCGCTGATTACGACGGCGTCAAAGAGTTCGGGAAGCTGATCATGCGGGTAGCGGTCAATTCCCCACGAGTTTGAGAGCAGTCCTGTGCGGATTCCGTTTGCGCGCGCGATCCGCAGCGCTTCGAAGATCTCCTCTTCGGCAACGATCGAGCCGAAGACGCGGTCGACCAAGCTGGTGGCTCGATCCGGCCCGAGTTCCAGCAGTGCCGCCAGCCGCAGTTCAAACTCCGGCTCGGTGATCACACCGGTCTCCAGCTCTACCAGTGCCTGGCGGCCGTCAGGGTCGGCGGCGAAGAGATCACGCACGCGCAGCGGATCAATCCCTTCCTCCTTGCAGAAGATCTGGAAGCCGACGAAGACGTCGCTCGTCAGCACGCCGCCCCAATCGAGCAGCAGGCCGCGCGGACCCGCCTCAGGCGCCATCGCTGAGAGCCCGCGCGCGTGAGGCAAGTTCAACGACGCCGTCGCCGAACTGGGCAAGGAACGGGTCATCGGTTGAGCCGGCGACGGCGCGCTTGTAGTTGCCTTCCATGAAGACGACCGTCTTCCAAAGCGCCAGCGTCTGGTACCAGCGGATGTCGGTCATCTCGCGGCCCGAGCGCTCTTCGTAGCGGGCGATCAAGTCGGCGCGCAGAGGGAAACCTTCGTCGCGCGTCATCGAGTTCAGTTCAAACATTCCCAGTGGCGGGTCGTCGCGGTCAACGTAGAGAGTCGCGAAGTAGCCAAGGTCGGCGAGCGGGTCGCCGATCGTCGCCATCTCCCAGTCGAGGATCGCTTCCAGCCTCGTGGGGGTTGCTGCTGCGTAGATCACGTTGCCGAGGCGGTAGTCGCCGTGGACGATCGTCGCTGGCCCCGACTCCGGCATGTTCGCGGCCAGCCACTGGCCGACGGCGTCGACGTCTTCGAGCTCGCGCGTGCGGTTGTGTTCCCAGAGCCCACCGAAGCGGCGCAGCTGGCGCTCGAGGTAGCCGGTCGGCTTTCCGAAGCCCTCCAGTCCCGCGGCCTCCCAGTCGACGCTGTGGAGTTCAACGAGCGAATCGATCAGCTCCTCGCCGAGCTTTTGGCGCTGCGCTGGATCCTCGAAGATCGCGGGCATCTCGCTGCTGATCACTTCGCCGTCGACGTGTTCCATGATGAAGAACGGCGCGCCGATGATCGCCTCGTCGTCGCCCACGGCGAGAACCTTCGGCACGCGCGCGGCGGTCGGTCCGAGCGCGCCGATTACGCGAGCTTCGCGCAGCACGTCGTGCGCGCTCGGCGGCAGTGGCCCGCGCGGCGGGCGGCGCAGAATGAATCGCGCATCGCCGCGCGTGACGGCGTAGGTGACGTTTGAGTGGCCGTCGCCGATCGGCGAGATCTCCAGCTCGCCTTGGCCGATCCCGGCTGCGTCGAGGAACTCGATCAGTGGGTCGAGGACAACCAGCGGCGGGCGCTCGTTGGCCTCGCCTTCTGCGTGTGTGCGAACAATGTCGTCGCCGGCTATTTCGTGAACTGACATCGAGCGCATAAAGCTACCCGTCGTCGCCCCCATAGTCGTTTACCCTCGGCAGCGATGGCACAGCAACTGTGGTTACTGCGGCACGGCGACGCCGAACCGCACGGTACGCGCGATGACCATGACCGCAAGCTCAGCGAGCGCGGCATTGAGCAGGCACGCGCAGCCGGTCAGGCGCTGGCTGCGCTCGGCTTCGAGCCGACGGCCGTTCTGACCAGTCCAAAGGTCCGCGCGCGCGACACTGCGGCAGAGGCCTGCGGAGCGCTGCTCTTCAAGGCGGTTGAATTTGAGCCGCTGGCCGGCGGCTTCGACGGCGCCGCTGCGCTCGACCTCTGTGGCCCGGAGCACGGCGACCGCGTACTGATCGTCGGCCATGAGCCCGACTTCAGTCAAATTGTTTACGACCTCACCGGCGCCCGCATCGACATGAAGAAGGGTGGCCTTGCAGGCATCCGGCTCGGCTCTTTGCGGCGTGAGCTGATCGTCCTAATGCGGCCGCACGAGCTGCTGGCGATTGCGCGGCAGGGCGAGCAATGAGCGGCGTCGCGCGAATGATTGAGGCGGCCGGCGGCGTTGTTGAGCAGGATGGCCTGATCGCCATAGTCCATCGCCCGCGCTACGACGACTGGTCGCTGCCGAAGGGGAAGCTCGACAAGAACGAAAGCTTCGAGCGCGCCGCGCTGCGCGAAGTCCAGGAGGAGACGGGGCTGAACTGCCAACTGATCGAGGAGCTTGACCCGGTCAGCTACACCGACAATCGCGGTCGCCCGAAGACCGTTCGTTACTGGCGAATGAAGGTCCTGAGCGGCGAGTTCGAGGTCAACGACGAGGTTGACGAGCTGCGCTGGCTCTGCAAAGCCGACGCGCTAGGGCTGCTGAGCTACGAGCACGACCGCGAGCTTGTAGCGGCGCTAGCCGACTGAGCGCCTAGCCAAGTCCGTTGAGCGTCTTTGCGGCGCCGACAACGTCACCAAGCTCGACATTGTTGACGGCCAGAATCGTCGGCATCTTGCCGCGAGCAGCCTTGCAGGCGTTGGCGCGGGCGACGATTGCGGCCTTCGTGTTCACGACCGCTGAATCCTCGGCGTAGCTGATCCCGTTGGGGGGGCGCGTTACGAAGTGGTTCATCAGGAAGAGCGGTCCGTTCGCCGGGCCGCGGTTGGCGCGGCAGCTGTTGGCCAGTTCGGCGGGGTCGGTCAGGAGGCCGGTGCTGGCGAACGAGTAAGGCGTTTCGCGCAGCGTTGACTTGTAGGCCTCGAAGTACCACTTCACTGGCGCGGTCTTCGACTCTGAAGTCATCACGACGCGCTGGCCGCTGGAGATCATCTTCGCCAGCGTCGGGAAGCGCGTCGATGAACCCTTGTAGATGTACTTCAGCAGCCCGGCCTTCGTTGCCGCTGCGGCAAAGTCGGCTGGCGCGATGTTGTCCTCGTCGACGAAGACCATCACTTCGCGCGGGTGGCTCTTGAGGAAAGCGGCGATCGGCTTCAGGCCGTCGACGAGCGGTGTTGAACCGAGTTCGCACTTGTTGTGGCAGAGATAGAGCTGGCGCTTCGGGTTGGTTGCGTCGGTCGTTTGGACGTACTTGACCGGCCCGGCGCCGAGGTCGTAGCTGCCTGGAACGCCGTAATGGATGTCGATCAACATCGCCCGGATACCGCGCTTGAGCTGCTGATCGATCGCGATTGCGTGGTTCGGAACTCCCCAACCGAGGCTGCCGCTCGACATCGCGTTGTGGCTGCCAGGAAGCACGACCTTGTCGAGCGTTCGCGAGCAGAGCTTCGCCGATCCGTTGCAGGCCGGCGCGGCGGCCGAGGCGGCAGTCGAGAAGGCCAGCGCACCGAGGGCGCAGGTTAGAACGGCGGCTGTCAGGAAGCGTCGATTAGCGATCATCCGATCATTATCACCGCATTCACAGAT
>WLNV01000181.1 GCA_009699615.1 Actinomycetota bacterium | reverse complement strand
ATACGAGAAGCTTGGGAAACGGACCGATCCCCAGCCGGAGGCGCGGTCGTAGTACTTCGTTGCTGTGCAGCAGCCCATCGCCGTGAACTCTGGACCCATCAGCGTGCCGAGGTCGTTGCCGACCTTCGTTACGTCGCGGAAGACCTTTGTGCGTGTTGACGACTTCGCCGCGAGCTTGTAGATCGTCGGGTTGAGGAAGCCGAGCTTCGCCTGCCCTGCGGCCTTCGCTTGCTGGTTGGCGATCACGACACCGGAAGCGAAGAGCGGCGCGGCAGCGCTGGTGCCTCCGACTGCGCCCCAGCCGTCGAGACAGTCGGCGGCGGCGCAGTAGATCGGGTAGCCGGGTGTTCCGTCGGCGAGCAGGGCAACGTCGGGAACGCTTCGCGCACCCTTGCCGCTTCCAACGCCCGGCCCAGTCTGCCACGACGGCTTCGAGAAGAGTGCGCTGTAACCGCCGCCACCACCCCCCCAACCGGTAGGTGAGTCGTTCCAAACAACCTCTTCGCTGATTGAGTTTGACGCATTGAGCGAGAGGTTGGTGCCGCCAACACTTGTCACCCATTCAGAACTCCCTGGGTAATCAACGCTCAGGAGTCGCTCCGCCGAAACGTTGCCCGCTGCTGCACAATCGGTCGAGCCTGTGTCACCGGAGGCGGAGAGCACGGTAACCCCCATCGTCGTGGCTATCTTCATCACTCGTTCGGACTGTTTGAGTAACGCATTGTCGCCGCTCTGGGACTCACAGCCTCCAATCGATGATGAAATCACTGACGCCCTGTAGCGACTAGGGGTTTCTAGCGCCGCAGCCACCAGGCTCAGGATGGGCGTTTGGGGGGACCCTTCGATCACTTGGATCGATTTCACTTCCGGCGCAGCGGAGGAGATCGTCTGCAGATCAAGTGTCGTCTCGGTGCCGGGAGGTAGTGGCTTCTTTAGGCCAACGAGCTTCACCGGTGTTGGCGGTGGCTTGTAGCCAAAGCAGGCACCGGCCGTTTCAAGGTCCGAGCGGCTGAAACCGTCAATTTCGATCACGGCGATCCGCTGCCCCTGGCCTTTGTAGCCCCTGGCGTGCAGCGAACTGAGTCCGTAGGCCTTGTTGACCTGATTCGGCGTGTAGGAGGGGATGTAGCCGGTTAGAGGTGGTGAGCCGATCGCGACGTCATTCCCGGTACTAAGCGCATCTTCACAGCCGGCCAGTGTGCCGAGGTTTCCTCGCAGCGAGCTGCCTGCCGCTCGCTGGGAAGCGTTGAAGGCGAGAGTTTGGTCGCGCGTTAGCGGATCGATCTCTATGGCCTGCGCGGCTGAAGCGCCGCGCCGCGCCGCGCGCACTGTCGGCGCGTCATCAAGGCCAACCACGCCGGTGACGGTTCCTGCCAGCGACGGCGGCAGCTGTGGCGTTCCGCTCGGCGCGACGTAGCGCTGGCCGCTGGTGCGGGCGCGGTACGAGGCGAAGCCGGTGGAGAAGAGCGCTCCGGCCTGCGCAACGGTCGCTTCGGTTTCGATCCAGAAACCGCCAAGGCCGGTGCGCGCCCTGAGACCCACACTGCGCAGCGCCTTCTTTACACGCGCGCGATCGGCCTGCGACGAGCCAAAGCGCCGGGCGATCTCCGCGGGCTCCAAGTGCTTGCCGTAGAGCGGGGAGGAGGGGTTGGAGGCGGCGCTGGCGTAGGCGGTCAGCGCGGCGTCGTTGGCGCGGAGCGTGAGCAGCAGGTTGAGGTGGTGGCTCGAGGCGGCGGCGCCGACGCGCTTGCCTTGGCTTGCAGCGCTGGCGGTCGCGAAGACGTCATCGGCGCTCGCGGCGGCGGGCGCGGCGGCCAGCAGTGCGGTAGTGATCAGTAGGGCGGAAGTGAAGCGAGCTCTAGGCATCGGGACAAACTACTGACCCAGAGCGCCGAAAGCTACGTGCCGCTGATCTTGCGCAGTGTCATCGTGCGCGTGAAGCTGCGGGCGCTGCCGCCCGGTGGAGCGCCGCGAGCTAACGGCTGCCGGCAACGGCGCTTGGCGCTTGTCCGCCGAGCTTGCGCGCCTCATACGAGAAGCTTGGGAAGTTGACCGATCCCCAGCCGGAGGCGCGGTCGTAGTACTTCGTCGCTGTGCAGCAGCCGGTTGCCTTGTAAGCCGGGGGGATCATCTGGCCGAGGTCGTTGCCGATCTTGGTTACGTCACGGAAGGCTTTCGTCCGCGTCGCCGAGTTGCCGGCCAGCATGTAGATCTTCTTGTTGAGGAAGCCGAGCTGCGCTTGCCCAGCGGCCTTCGCTTGCTGATTGGCGATCACGACACCGGAAGCAAAGAGCGGAGTAGCGGCGCTGGTGCCGCCGATTGGAGACCAGCCATCAGAGCAGACACTGGCGCTGCTGCAGTAGATCGGGTAGCCGGGAACGGTGTCGGCGAGCAGCGCAACGTCCGGCACGCTGCGCGCCCCTTTACCCGAACCGACGCCCGGCCCGGTCTGCCAGGAAGGTTTCTTGAAGATGGCGCTGTAGCCGCCAGTTCCGCTGCCCCATGCGAGTGGCGAGTTGTTCCAGACAACCTCCTCCGTGATCTTGTTGGCAGAGCTGAGATCGAAGTTTGTGCCGCCGACGCCAGTGGCCCACGGTGAACTGGCCGGGTATTGGACCGACTGAACGGTCAGCGCCGACGCGTTGTCATCCTGGGTGCAGCCCGTTGAGCCGGTGTCACCGGAGTCGGAAGCGACCGTGATGCCTTCCACCGCCGCCGCCTTCAGCGTCCGCTCCATCGCGTTGACGAATGACTCCTGATCGGTCTGTCCAAGCCGCCACTCACACTCGCCAAAGGAGTTCGAAATCACCGACGGCCGGTAGCGGCTCGGCGTCTTGACTGCGGAAGCGAACTGCAGTACGAACGCGGAATTGGTGCCATTACCTTCGATCACTTGGATCGATTCAACGCCCGGAGCGGAGGCTGCGATCACCTGCAGGTCAAGCGTCGCCTCATCGCCGACTGGGAGGGGCGTCTTGAGACCGACGAGCTTGATCGGCGTTGGCGGCGCCCTGTAGCCAAAGCAGGCCGCCGCTATTTCAAGGTCGGAGCGGCTAAAGCCGTCAAGTTCAATTACCGCGATCCGCTGGCCTTGGCCCTTCAAGTCTCGGCTGTGGAGAGAGCTGATGCCGTAGGCGCTGTTGACTTGGTTCGGGGTGTAGGGCGGGATGTACCCGTTATTTGCCGGCGCGCTCGGCGGCCAGGCAATGGGCGATCCTGCGGCCTTACCGGCAGCGCAGCCCGATTGCGTGCCAGTGTTCCCGCGCAGCGAGCTGCCTTGCGATGCCGCGAAAGCACTTATTTCCCTGTTCTCCGCGCGCGTAAACGGTGGCAGTGTTGACGCCTGCGAAGCAGAAGCGCTGTTTCGTCCTGCGCGCGCGACCGGTGCGTCGCTCAGCCCAACTACGCCGGTGACTGTGCCTGCCAGCGACGGCGGCAGCTGTGGTTTTCCGGTCGGCGCAACGTAGCGCTTGCCGCTGGCGCTGGCCTTATAGGAGGCAAAGCCGGTTGAGAAGAGCGCTCCGGCCTGCGCGACCGTCGCTTCGGTTTCGATCCAAAAGCCGCCAAGGCCGGTGCGGGGTGTCAGACCCGCGCTGCGCAGTGCCTTCTTTACCCGCGCGCGATCGGCCTTCAGTGAGCCAAAGCGCCGGGCGATCTGCTCTCGCTCCAAGTACTTGCCGTAGAGTGGGGAGGAGGGGTCGGAGACGGCGCTGGCGTAGGCGGTCAGCGCGGCGTCGTCGGCGCGCAGCGTGAGCAGGATGCTGAGCCGGTGGCTGGCTGAGGCGGCGCCAACGCGCTTGCCTTGGCTTGCTGCGCTGGCGGTCGCGACGACGCCATCGGCGCTCGCGGCGGCGGGAGCGGCGGCCAGCAGCGCGGTCGCGAGCAACAGGGTTGAAGTTAGGCGAGAATTGCGCATGAGGGGAAACTACCCCACCGCGGCACAGCAGGGGCAATGCGGCGCTCTGGTAAATTCGCCCCAAGCCCAGCCCCTAGCTAGCAAAGGAAAACGCAATGGCATGCACCCGCAAGCACCTACTGATCACAGGAACCTCATCAGGGATCGGCAAGGCAACGATGGAGGCCGCGCTTGAGGCCGGCTACCACGT
>WLNV01000180.1 GCA_009699615.1 Actinomycetota bacterium | reverse complement strand
GAACAGAACTTCCTGATCCGTAAGCGCGTGCTCGAGTACGACGACGTGATGAATGAGCAGCGCCGCGTTGTCTACGCCTACCGCGATGAGGTGCTCGAAGGAGTCGATCTTGGCGACCAAGCCCGTACCGAGATCGCCGAGGTTGCCCGCCGTCTTGTAGACCAGTACACGCCGAGCGACTACGTCGAGGATTGGGACCTGGCCGGCCTCTTCATCGCGCTCACCGACATCATGCCGGTAGGCACCCGTGACGGCGAACTGACTGCTGCCGGCGTGCTCGCCAGCAACCTTGATCGCGAATCGCTCAGCGACCGTGTCGTGACTGAAGCGATGGCGCTTTACGATGCGCGCGAGGAGGAGCTCGGCGACGAGCTGATGCGTGCTCTCGAGCGTTACCTGCTGCTGCAGACGATCGATCAGCGCTGGAAAGAGCACCTCTACGACATGGACTACCTGCGCGAGGGCATCCACCTGCGCGGCTTTGCTCAAATCGATCCACTGGTCGCCTACAAGAACGAGGCATTCACGCTCTTCGGCGATCTGATGAATTCAATCTGGGCCGATTTCGCGCGGATGGTCTACCACGTCGAGGTAGAGGTCGAAGTCGACAACTCCGAAGGACAGGTTCCGTTCGCTCCAGCCCCAGCGACACCGCTCGCCGCGCAGGCGATCAACTACTCGTCCGGTGGCGGAACCGGCGCGCTTGAAGCGGCTGCCGCCGGCGGCGGCGTAGCTGAAGTCGCCTACGCCGGCGAAGAGGAAGTGCTTGAAGTCGAACCGGTCGAGCAGCGCGTGCTCGACGCCGACGAGCAGATTGGGCGCAACGACCCCTGCTGGTGCGGCTCGGGGCAGAAGTACAAGAAGTGCCACGGCGCCTGAGCGGCGCTCTGCGGGCAGGGGCTTTCGCTGCTAGCGTCGCCGGTTGTGGCTACTGGATCAAATCTCGAGTCGGCGCCGCAGCGTCTCAGCGCGGTAACTGAACAGCTGGGCGAGCTATCCAGCTTCCTCGACCCCGCCGAACTGGCTCGCAGGGTCGCCGATCTGGAAACGCAGATGGGGGCAGCCGGCTTCTGGGACAATCAGGATCAAGCGGCCACTGTCAGCGCCGAGCACGCGCGAGTTTCGCGCCGCCTCGAGCGATGGCAGGAGTTGTCGAGCGACGGCGACGACCTGACGACGATGTTGGAGCTCGTCGATGAGGATCCATCCTTGGCTGGCGAGTTCGAAGGCCAGCTCAGCGACGTCGAGCGCAGGCTCGCGGCATTTGAGGAGGAGCGTCTCTTCGCTGGCGACTATGACGCCGGCGACGCGCTCGTAACAGTCAACGCCGGCGCCGGCGGTACGGACGCTCAGGATTGGGCTGAGATGGTCTTGCGGATGATGATGCGCTGGGCCGAGGGCCGCGGCTTTGAGGTCGAACTGCTCGAAGCCAGCGCGGGGGAGGAGGCCGGAATCAAGTCGGCAACCTTCAAGGCCTCCGGCGAGAACGCTTACGGGCTCTTCTGCGCTGAACGCGGCGTCCACCGGCTCGTCCGCCTCTCTCCGTTCGACTCGGCGAGCCGCCGCCAAACTTCATTTGCCGGTGTTGAAGTCGCGCCGGTCGTCGACGAGATCGAGGGCGTGACGATCGAGGACGATGATCTCCAGATCGACACCTACCGCGCTTCCGGCGCCGGTGGTCAGCACGTCAACAAGACCGACTCCGCGGTGAGGATCACTCACCGCCCTAGCGGGATAGTCGTTCAATGCCAGAACGAGCGCTCGCAGTCGTCGAACAAGGACACTGCAATGAAGATGCTGCGGGCAAAGCTGCTCGAACTTGAGGAGCGCCTCCGCTCCGATGAGATCGCGGCCGAGAAGGGCGAGAGTCAGGACGTCAACTTCGGTTCGCAGATCCGCTCGTACGTGCTGCACCCCTACACGATGGTCAAGGATCACCGCACCGATGTCGAGATCGGCGATGCTCAGCGTGTGCTTGACGGCGATCTCGACGAATTTGTCCGCGCCGAGCTGCTGCGATCGAGCGGCGCCAAGTGAGCTCCGCCGACCACGACCAGTCGAGCGCGCCATACCTCGAGGCGATAGTCGCCTACCGCGATCGCGACCCCGCCCGTTTCCATGTTCCTGGCCACAAGGGTGGTTTGGGCGCCGACCCTGGGCTCTTTGCAGCGCTCGGGGCAGATGCGATGGCGCTCGATATTGCCCAAGGGATCGACGGGATCGACGACGGCCCAGAGCCGACCCCTTACGCGCTGGCCGAGAGCCTCGCGGCGGAGGCATATGGCGCTGAGCAGACATGGTTCCTTACGAATGGTGCGTCGCAGGGCAA
The DNA here is from genome assembly GCA_009699615.1 of Actinomycetota bacterium. GTDB lineage: Bacteria > Actinomycetota > Thermoleophilia > Solirubrobacterales > Solirubrobacteraceae > F1-60-MAGs163. The sequence continues at coordinate 1,806 of WLNV01000180.1, read as the reverse complement.
CCACGCTCTCTGCCTCGCGCTGGCGCCGCTCGGCCGCCAGGTTGTTGCGCAGCGCAACTCGCATGCCTCGATCGTCGACGGCCTCGTCCTCAGCGGCGGTATCCCAATCTTCATCGAACCGGAGTACGACCCGGATCTCGGAATGGCGCTTGGCGTCGAACCTGACCACCTCGCCGAGGTATTGGCTGCGAACCCGCAGGCCCGCGCGGCCTTCATCGTTTCGCCGACCTACTACGGCTTGACGGCCGATGTTGCTGGCTGCGTCGAGGTCGCGCATGCTGCCGGCGTGGCGCTGGTCGTTGATCAGTCTTGGGGCGCCCACCTTGGCTTTCATCCCGACCTTCCTGCGAGCGCGCTCTCGGTCGGCGCCGACGCTGTGCTGACCAGCACGCACAAGCTTGGCGGCTCGATGACGCAGAGCGCGATGCTCCACCTCGGCAGCTCCGAGCTGATCGACCGCGAGGCGCTGGAGCGCGCGGTGCGGATCCTTCGCTCGACCAGCCAGAGCACTCTGTTGATTGCTTCGCTCGACGCTGCTCGCCGCCAGCTTGCGACCCGCGGCGAGCAGCTATTCGGCGAGACGCTGGCATTGCTCGTCGATGTGCGCGCACGGTTGCGTCAAGTCGAGCTGATCGAACTCGTAGACGAAAGTTTCGTCGGCCGCCCCGGCATCGGCGGCTTCGATCCGATGCGGATTGTGCTCGACGTGCGTTCGGTCGGATGTACCGGGCTCGAGTTCTCCGAAGCGCTGCAGCAGCAGCACGATGTTCATCCCGAGATGGCGACCCACGCAACTGTCGTCTTTGTCGTCAGTCTCGCTGAACCGGCAGAGCGGCTCGACCGGCTGGTTGAAGCCGTTGCCGCCACGGCCGAGACGCTCGCCCGCGCTGAAGCTGACAACGAGCAGGTTCACCGCCCCGGCCCCTCGGCTGGCTGCATCGTTCCGCCGCGTGAGGCCTTCCTCGGTGAGGCCGAGGTGATCGCGCTTGATCACGCTGTCGGCCGCATCTCCTGCGAATCGATCGCCGGCTATCCGCCTGGAATCCCAGCCTTGCTTCCGGGCGAGCGAATCAGCGCCGAGGTGATCGCGCATCTTCGCGAAATCGCGGCTGCGGGCGCACGCCTCCACGGTGCCAGCGACCCAACGCTGACAACGATCGCTGTGCTTCGCGAAGAACGCCCAGCCTGATTCTCTAGGCTCCCTCTATGGATCAGGCGACCCGACGTGAGCTCGATGACCTCGTCGCCCGCGCGCTGGCCGAAGACGTTGGCGATGGCGACCGTACGGCGCTGGCGACGGTACCGGCAGGCAGCACTGCCGTGGCCCTGATCACGCAGAAGGCGCCGGGTGTGATCTTCGGGATTGAAGCCGCTGATGCCGTCTTCATGGCGCTCGATTCCGCGATCCAGTTTGAGCCGCTCACCGCGGAGGGTGTCTGGCGCGAGGACGGGCCGGTCTTGAGCGTCCGAGGCGACGCGCGAGCGATCATCAGCGGCGAGCGCAGCGCGCTCAACCTGCTCGCACAGCTCAGCGGGGTCGCGACGGCAACGGCGCGCTATGTGCAGGCCGTCGAAGGGACCGGAGCGCAGATCCTCGACACTCGCAAGACGACCCCGGGGATGCGGCTGTTGGAGAAGGCTGCTGTTGTAGCTGGCGGTGGAAAGAATCACCGCATCGGCCTCTGGGACGCATACCTGATCAAGGAGAACCACATCGCGATGGCCGGAGGAATCGCCGCCGCCGTCGCCGCGGCGCGTGCCGCCGACCCGGAGCTGCCGCTGGAAGTCGAATGCCGCGACCCCGAT